>WJJA01000185.1 GCA_014729955.1 bacterium | reverse complement strand
GGACTGGACGATGACCGCCGTGGGGGCGGTGACACGGGCGCAGTTTCACACCAACCGGTTCCAGGGCACCGACGGCGTCCAGGGCCCCTACCTGCTTCGCGGCCGCAATGGCGAAAACCCGATCCTGATCATCGGCGGCAGTGAACGGGTCTGGGTGGACGGCATCCCGCGTGTGCGCGGCGAATCGGAAGACTACGTGATCGACTACAACCGCGGTGAACTGACCTTTACCCCACGTGTCCCGATTACCTCCGAGTCACGTATCGAAGTGGACTTCGAATATTCAGCCGAGGCCTACCCGCGCAATCTCTACGGTGGTCGAATCGACTGGGCAACACCGGACCGCTCGCTGCGGATCGGCGGACTGTTTCTGCAGGAGGGCGATGATGCTGAGCGTCCGACGGCGTTCGATCTGACCGAAGAGGCACGCCGTGCCCTGCGTACCGCCCCGATTCGTGGAGGGGTCGCGATTGTACCCGCCTCCGACTCGCTCGGTCCCGGGCAGGGAGATTATACACGACGTGACACCACCGGGACTGATGGTCAAAGCTATTCTTATTATCTGTTCGTGCCGCCGGATGAGAACGGCGATCCCCGTGGTGAATGGAGCGTCCTTTTCGCCGAAGTCGGGGGGGATGAAGGCGAGTATGAACGCAGCTACAACGCCCTTTACGGCACCTATGTTTTCGAGTGGGTCGGCCCGGGAGCGGGTGACTGGACACCGGGACGCGAGGTGCCGTTGCCGGAACGGCGTCGGCACGGTGCAACCAGCCTCCTTTGGCAGCCGACCCGATGGGTCAGTGTGAAGGGCGACCTCGGTGTCAGCGAGGTGGACCGGAATACGGTCAGCGATGCGGACGAGCGCCGGCAGGGTCTCGCGCAACTCTACGAAGGCACACTTCAATGGCCGGGCCGAGAGGAAGATGATCCGGCGATCCTCGATTTCACCGGCACCTTTCGGCGGGAAGGTGCGCGCTATGTAAGCCTCGCCCGAGATACCGAGACGGAGTTTGACCGGCGCTGGGGCATTGACAGCGTGGAAACGCAGGAGCGCGAAGAAGAACGCTCCGCACGCCTGACCGTGCGTCCGCTCGAAGGAGCGCAACTGGAAGCCGGTTACGGATCGCTCGACCGTGGTTCGACCATCGCTTCAGACCGTATGGACGGCCGGCTGCGTTACACGAGCGACCATCTGCAGGTCAACAGTATCGTCGAGTCGATCCGAAGTGAAGACCGCGCGCGGCAATCCGACTCGGACTGGTTCCGTGCGCAGGGCGATGCGCGTGTGCGGTTCGGGATCTGGGCGCCGGGTGTGGACGGCGAATACGAGCGACGGGATCGTGTCTTCGCCGACACCCTCTTCAGCGGGTTTCTCTATCGGCGCGGACGAGCGTCCTGGGGGCTGACAGGCTTTCTGGGCCATGAGGGTACCCTCGCCTATGAACGTCGCGAGCGGGATCGTCAACAGGAGGCGGACACGTACGCGCCGTTGTACGAAGAGGATGCTGTATCGGCACAATGGCGTTACCACCCGCAGGGCCTGCCGTGGCACAGCGAGGTCGAACTGATGCATCGGGAAAAACAGTTCAGCACGGGCGACAGCGCCGATGTCAATACCGACCTGGGAAGCGTGCGGGCGTCGTGGTTCCCCTTGAACGGAGCGCTCAATACGGACCTGCAATACCGCCTCAGTCGTACCCTCACACGCACCAATGTGTTGATCGCCTACCAGGTGCCGCAGGGGCAGGGCGAATACATCCGTGTCGGCGATGAATATGTCTATGACCCGGAAATTGGTGACATTATCCTTCAGCCTGAACCTTCCGGCGAAGCTCGACCGACCACCGACCTGACCGCGTCGTTTCATGTGGAATGGTCGCCCCATCGGTTGCCGGACGACCGTGGGGAAATCGAAGGATTCGGTTGGGAAGACATTTCGCTGGAAACGCTGCTGGAAGCGACGGAAGCAACCGCCTGGCCGCGACCGGAAGAGATCGCCCTGCTGAACCTGGCGGCGTTCCAGTCCGACTCCACGGTGCAGGGTCGCCTTGCATGGCGCCAGGACATCTATATCTTTCGACCCGACCCCGACTTTAATCTTCGTTTCCGGTACGATGCGAACAAGCAGCAGCGCAATCTGTTCGGCACCGGTTCGGAACGATTCGGAGAAGACACCTGGGAAGGACGTATGCGTGCCGCGTTGAATGAACAATGGAACGTGGAGCTGAATCTGCGGGACAAACGTCGGTACAAACGTCTGGCACGTCGCGGTTTCACAGAACGGTTCCGGATCGACCGCGCCGCGATGGAATGGGCGTGGCGTCCGGATCAGACCTGGAAGTTTACATGGGAGACTCGCGGCCTGTACGACCAGGATGTGAGCGATGCAATCCTCGTGCGTGGACTGGGCGTAAAGCCCGGGGTGGTATGGTCGCAACGGAACCAGGGGCGTATCAGCGCGGAGTTTGAAGCGCTGTGGATCGAATCGGACCGGGTCAGCATTCCCTATGAACTGGCGGACGGCCGTCCCGTGGGACGCAACGGGCGCGGTATTGTACGCGGGGATCTGCGCCTGGGGAAATACTTTACCGGGCGTGCGAGCTACACTCTGCGGCTGGACCAGGGACGCACACCGGTGCACCTGGCGAGCGTGGAAGTCACCGCGCAGTTTTGATATAGTCCGAATACTTCATGAGAGACTACGGCGAAGCTCTTTAAACTCCTTATATTGTTGGTGCTTAGATAACAAACAGGGAGGAGCTTTGCCGTAACAAAGTGTAACACTTTACCGCTGCCGTTTTCAAACTGCAAACGACGCAAAGTAGAGGGGAAGTTTCGGGGCGGTTCCATCAGTAGCGACGGTGGACGTTTGTTGTTGCGTGAGATGGACCAGCGTCTGGGCCTCATCCGTGATGTTGCCCTAGAGCTGGACGACACCCGTCGTCGGGCCTCCTGTGTCCATGATGTGGAAACGATGCTTCGTCAACGTGTCTTCGGCCTCTGTCTTGGCTATGAGGACTTGAACGATCACCAGACGCTGCGTGACGATCACGCGTTGCAAACGGTGTTGGGCAAAGACACTGTCGTCGCTTCCCCACCCACCCTGTGCCGTTTTGAAAACCGTGCGGATCGCGCCTT
>WJJA01000184.1 GCA_014729955.1 bacterium | reverse complement strand
GTCTGGTTTCGCTTGCGGACGGTCCATCGCGGCCGCCCGTTCCGCCCGGCCCGTTTCACGCTCGTGGATGCCCTCAAACAAACGCTTCGCCGGCCGTTTGTCACTGGTGTCCGTTTCAATCCCGCAGGTCGAACTGCCACGCACACACGGTGATCCGCTCATCACCTTTCTTGTCCACTGGACACGCTCCGACCCCTGCCCGGCCGTCGGCTGTGAACATGTCTCGCTACGGTTAAACCTGCCCGCACCGCGCGGGCTTGTTACGTCGCCGGTACTGTACAGTACCGCACTAAAGTAAGGGGGGAATGTAACGCTTGTCGAGCGGTGATTTCAAAGGAGTTGCAGGAGCTTCTCGCGGAGTCCGCCCATGGCTGCATGCAGGACTTCCACCGACGGCCTCAGAGAGACAATCAAACGCTTGACTTAGTCATCTGATTAACCATACTATTTAATCGAACGATTTAGTCGTGCGATTAACCCAGACCGGCGCAAGGTCGATCGACGGGACGCGCCACCGCAAATCGTGCAATCCCGCAGTTCGACCCGATCCGTGCCGCCAGAGGAACCGGGACAACATTATGGAAGACGAACGCAGGCAGCAGGACAACTCGCAGCGCGAGGATGACACAACACGAGACGGTCCGAAGAAGGAAGAGCCGACCGGCTCCACGCCTTCGGAGTCCGGACGTAATCCCGGTCTGGAACGCATCATCACGGACATGCAGAACGGCAGCGTGAACTTCGTCGAGCGGTTTGACGAAGTGCTGGCGTCCATGCCCGAGGATTTGCGTCCACCGGAGGAGGGCAGCCCTCGTCATCGCATCCTTGAAGCGGCACGAGTGCTGTTCGCGGAGGAGGGATTCGAGAACACCAGCACCCGTGCCATCGCGGAGCGTGCCGAGGTCAACCAGGCGATGATTCACTACTACTTCCAGTCCAAGGACGCCTTGTACCATCGTGTGCTGACCACGCAGATCCTCTATTTCTTCAACAGCGTACGGCAGCGTGTGCGTGACGTGGAGGATCCACGCGACCTGCTGGTCCGTGTCCCGCTCACCTTCTACGAAGTGCTCACGCAAAATCCGATCTGGAAGCAGATCATGCGTCGAGAGATGGGCTCGGGCGCGCATGGAGCGATCCGTGCGGCGAAGGATCTCGGGCAGTACGGCCCGCTCGGGATGATTCGCGCGATGGCGACCCTGTTTGAACGTCTTCAGCAGCATCCGGGCTTTCCGGACATGCGATTCCCTGATGCATGGGCGTTTCTGTTCGGATTCGCATACAGCTCCGCCTTCATCGAACCGCTGATGCGGGCGGTTTACGGTGAGATGGGGATCCACTGGAGCGAGGACAGTCTGGAAGAGAGACTGGCTACATACAACCACTTGCTGCGATACGGTCTGTTCGGTCAACCACGGGAGGACGCATAATGCGGCAATCCTTCAACAGGACGGTGGGGACGGTCTTTGCGATGTTCCTCCTGTTCCCTCTCGCCCACGCTCAAACTTCGATGACACTGGAGCGGTGCGTCGAGGCAGCGTTGCAGGATTCACCCCTGCTGGAGGCGAGACGGGCGGAGACGCGGGCGGCTCGTCACGGTGTCGATGCCATGCGGGGCGAACGTCTGCCGAGTCTCAGTCTTAATGGATCCTACCAGTACCAGAGCAAGACGCAGGAGATTACGATCACGCCGCCGGTGCCCAACGCGCAGGCGACCACGATCGAGTTCGGCGACGGCGATGCCGTCGATGCGAACCTCACCCTGCGTGCGCCGCTGTTCGCCGGCGGGAGCCTGCGTGCCAGGCAGCGCGCCGCTCTGCACGCGTCCGAAGCCGCCGGCTTCGACGTCGCATCCGACAGCCTTGAGGTGCTGTACCAGGTACGGCGGGCGTACTTCAGCGCCCTTGGGGCCGAAGAGAACCTGCGTACTGTCGAGACGCTGATCTCACGACTGAAACGGCATGTCGCACAGGTGCAAACGGCTATCGACAATGGAGTATCCACGCCCGAGGCGCTCGTGGCCGCGAAGGCACGCCTGGTTGAAGCGCGCGCACAACGTGAACAGGCGAGCGCAATCATGGCGGTCGCCCAACAGCAGTTGGGCCATGCGATCGGACAACCGGATCAGCGTATCGCCCCGGACGGACGTCTGGACCAACCTCTGCCGCAGGTTGAGCGTGATGCGGTTTCGTTCAACCGTCGACCGTCATTGCAGGCGGTCGATCGGCGACTGGAACGTCTGGATGCCGAACGCCGGGCGGTCGAGGGGGCGTTTTGGCCGATGGTGAACGCGCAGGCGAGCTACCACTATGCCGACCCTGGTATCGATCCGGTCGCGAACGAGTGGATGCATTACGGCACCGCCGGGGTGCAGCTCACCTGGACGCTGTGGGACTGGAACACTCGGTCCCACCGCTCGCAACAGGTCGCGGCAACCAGCGATGCCCTCCTCCGGCAACGGGACCGGATCACTGAATCCTTTACCGCCGCCGAAGCGAATGCGCAGCGACAGATGGAGGCAGCACGCCGTGCGATGGAGCTGAGCGAAGAACGGCTGGAACTCGAAACTGAGACCCTGCGCTACACGCGAGCACGGTACGAGCAGGGTCGTGCCACGGAAACCGAGTACCTCGACCGACAGGATGCGCTTTCCGAAGCGGAGACGGCTCTGGCACGGGCTCGAGTAAATCTTCGCCTGGCCGAGGTGGACGTCTTGAAGGCGCGGGGATACTGAAGCGAGCTGAACGGTTGAGTAGAAGACAGTCGAAGGCGGATACCAACATGACTCGAACGAAGAGGTCTACCATGAAGGGGCATATTGAAGCGATAACCCTGTGGATCATCGTCGCGGGAACGGCACTGGTCGGCTGCGGCGAGGAGAAGACCGCCCGTCCCTCCGGCACCCTCGAGGCGACGGAGGTGGACGTCGCACCGCTGTTGCAGGGGCGTGTGCTCACCGTCGGTGCGGAGAAGGGAGAAACGGTGCAGGCGGGCGACACGCTGCTGGCGATCGACACCGAGCTGCTGCAGTTGAAACGACGGCAGACTGCGGCAAACGGGGCTTCGATCGAGGCGCAGCTGGTCACCGCTCGTGATGCAGTCGCGCAGGCCGAACGCCGGTTGCAGCTGCTAGAGACCAACCTGGAGCGTGTGCGCAAACTCAACGACGAGGGCAGCGCGACACAGCAGGAGCTGGACAACCTGGAAGCGGAGCGTGACATCGCCGAGCACGGCATTGAACAGGCACGCCACCAGCTCGACGTGATCCGGGCGGAACGTGTCAAGCTGCGCGCCGCGCTCGATGTGCTGGACCGTCAACTCGAGGACGGCGTGGTCCTCTGCCCGGTGGACGGCACCGTGCTGGTGCGCAACATCGAGCCGGGCGAAGTGGCCGCGCCGGGGAGAACCGCGTTGCGCCTGGCGGACCTGTCGACCGTGGAACTGCGGCTTTACCTCGAAGCGGGCGTGCTCGACAAGGTCAAACTCGGCGACACCTTTGCCGTCTATGTGGATGCCTTGGATGGTGAGTCCCTGCAGGGTCGTGTGAACTGGATCGCATCCGAGGCGGAGTTCACGCCGAAGAACGTGCAGACGCGTGAAGCGCGGGCGCAGCTGGTGTATGCGGTCACGCTTGAGGTCGAGAACCCGGACGGCCGCCTGGCGATCGGCATGCCGGCGGAAGCAGAGTTGGGGTGGTGAGTATGAACACCCGGGCAGACATCGACCTGCGGAACCTGCACAAGGCGTACGGCGACCTGCAGGCGTTGAACGGTGTGGACATCGAGGTGTCGCGCGGCAGCATCGTCGGCTTGATCGGTCCCGACGGCGCCGGCAAGACCACGTTGATGCGTATCGCATGCGGTCTGCTGCTACCCGACGAAGGCAGTGCAGCTCTGACCGGGTTCGACAGCCGTCGCGACTACACGAAATTGAAGGACGTCCTCGGATACATGCCGCAACGTTTCAGCCTTTACCCTGACCTGAGCGTGATGGAGAACCTGCGCTTTTTCGCCGACCTGTACCTCGTCGAACGCGGCGATTTCAAGGAACGCTCGCACTTCCTGCTGGAATTCAGCCGGTTGGAGC
>WJJA01000027.1 GCA_014729955.1 bacterium | reverse complement strand
TCAGCGCCGGTAAAACTGCCCCGTTCATGCCCGAACATCTCGCTTTCAAACAACCCCTCGGGTATCGCGCCGCAGTTGACAGACACAAATGGTTTTTCGCGGCGTGGAGAGAGGTCGTGGATCATTGTCGCGACCACATCTTTGCCTGTACCGCTTTCACCGGTCAGCAAAACGGATATCTTGGTGCCGGCCACACGGCGGATGAGAATTCGAATCTCCTCCAGCGCTTCACTGCGGCCCACCAGGCGCTCAACAACGCCAAACTGTGCGTTCTGTTTTTCCTGCTCGGTCAATCCTTCACATCCTGCAAGCTTAGTTTCATCCCGTCATAGGCCCATACAGCACCCTCGACAGGTTTACACGGATGCCCCGGCGGGACATGGGTCAAGACCACCTGTTGCGCGCCCTCCGACCTCGCCGAAGCCAACACGTCTTTCACATCAATATGCATGCTCTCACTGATGAAAAGATCCGCACCACGAATACGCCCCGTGAGATGTTCCACCTCGTTAATGTCCGATGAATGCACGATGCGCAACCCTTCCGTCTCCACCGCCAGGCTGTAACTTCCGAACGAACCGTCCTTCTCAACCGGGAGGTGGCCGTTCAGCCACGCTTCCATGGTTAATCCGTCCTGCGGTGTGCAGGTGCGCTCAGCCAGGCGGTGCAGGAAACATGTCCAGCCCCGGACTTCACCCAACCGAATCGTTTCAAGCCAGCTGAACAACGCGCGACCCATCCCCTTCGGCAACCACACATCCAGGGGCCTGGTTCTGCCGTGTGCTTTCCACAGCATGAAGAGCATCGGCAGGCCGGTGATATGGTCGGCGTGGTTGTGGGTAATGACGAGGGTGTTGATACGGTCGGTCCACTCCGGCGCGTGCTGCACCAGCGTCCGTCCGACGCCCTCACCGGCATCGATCAGGAATCCGTTGTCGCCGTGCCCGATCAGCGTCGCCGATCCGCCGCGTTCCGGATCGGGTCTGCCCGATCCGGTGCCGAGGAAGATGACCTCGACGGATTGTGCCACGATTACTCGTCCTTCTTTAATGCGTGCAGGCCGATATCGCGACGCATGTACTTGTTCTCGAACTGAATCTCGTCCGCCATCCGGTAAGCCGCTTCGAGGGCGTCTTTCAGGTTGCCGGCACGAGCCGTTGTTGCGAGCACACGCCCGCCGGCCGTCACCAGGCGATCATTTTTCCAGTCTGTGCCCGCATGGAACAGCATGGTGCTGTCCGTGTCCTGCGGGATGTTGGTGATCGGATACCCTTTCTTGTAGCCGCTCGGGTACCCTTCGGCGGCCAGCACCACGGAGGCTGCCGCGCCGGTGCGCGAAATGCGCTCCCAGTCGGTGGAACTCAGGTTCAGCTGCCCCATCATTTCGCCAAGTTTGCCGACCACCGATACCAGCATCAGGTCCACCAGATCCACCGACACCATCGGCAACACCGCCTGTGTTTCCGGGTCTCCGAAACGGCAGTTGAATTCCAGCACCTTCGGTCCGTCGCCGGTAAGCATCATGCCGGCATACAGCACACCACGGTAGGGAGTCCCGTTCTCCCGCATATGACGCAACACCGGTTCGAACACTTCCTTCGCGCAACGCTGAACCAGATCCGATGTCATCGCCGGGGTCGGGCAAATCGCGCCCATTCCGCCGGTGTTGGGGCCTGTGTCGCCCTCGCCAACCTGTTTGTGATCCTGAGACGGCGGCAGCAGCAGAAAATCGGTCCCGTCCGTGATCGCCAGCAGGGAAACTTCCTCGCCCTTGAGGTACTCTTCAATTACAATCTCACGTCCGGCGTCGCCGAAGGTTTTGTCGATCATGATCATATCGATCGCCAGTTCCGCCGCTTCGACCTTATTGCAGACCGCCACACCCTTTCCAGCGGCCAGACCGGTCGCTTTTACCACGATCGGCGCGCCCTGCTGACGCACATAGGCTTTTGCCTCCCCCGGATCGTTGAAAGCGCGGTATGCGGCGGTCGGCACGCCGGCTGCGGTCATCACATCCTTTGCGTACCGTTTGTCCGACTCAATTCGCGCGGCTTCGGCACCGGGTCCGAAGACAAGATGGTTTGTCGGATCGATCCGGTCTGCGATTCCGTCAGCCAGCGGCCCTTCCGGGCCGACAACGATAAGGTTGATTTCGTTCACACGCACATACTCAACGATTTTTTCGATATCGGTTGCCGAAATCGGGATGTTCTCCGCCAGCGCCTGGGTGCCGCCGTTGCCCGGTGCAACACCCAACCATGTGACATGCTGGCTCTGGCGCAGTTTCCACGCCAGGGCGTGCTCACGGCCTCCGCTGCCAAGAATCAGAACTTTCATCGTATTCCTTTCGTGCCTTGCCCGGTCGGTTTCCGAATTTTTACCGGATACGATTTGATCACCGTCCCCGGGAAGATAAGCCACAGGGTACAACCTGTTCCCTCAGCCGCGCAAGTATTGATGCGGATCGACATCCGTACCCCGGCGGTCTCATCATCCTTGCGGACGGTCTTTCGCGTCGTCGATCCCAGCGAAAACGGCTTCGTGGAATATACGCCTGCCGGATCGGCAGACAAAGAGGCAGATGCATGTCAGTGGTCGGCGAGAAGGACGTTCTTGTGTTCATAAAATGCCCGGCCCGGCAGGATCATCACTTCGAAAAACACCGTTCTGCAGGGAGCGGCGGCTACTCTTTCCAGGCGGGTTGCACCGCCCACCCCGGGGTAAACAGGCGCGCGTTCGCCGGCGGGAAGGCAAAGTTGTGCAGTTCTGAGGGACGAACCCACCTTGTCTCCGCCACACCGATGCACTGCGGTTCGCCCGAAACGTACCGGGCATGAAGGCCGATCAGGGTTACGATTTTATCGGGGTAGTCATGCGTGACACGCGAGAACTCGGGGCCGGCCTCCACGGTGACCGCCATTTCTTCCTCGATTTCGCGCACAAGCGCGTCGGCCGCAGTTTCGCCCGACTCCAGTTTGCCGCCCGGCAGCTCCCAGTAGCCGGCGAGATGGCTCGTTTCAGGGCGCCGCGAAATCAGCAGGAGGTCATCGGGCCCCCAGATCGCGCCGGCCGCGACGACGATATGGGGCTTGCTACCCGCTACCATAG
>WJJA01000183.1 GCA_014729955.1 bacterium | reverse complement strand
TTCCGTCCGGCCCGATCACGACAAGCGTGGGGATGCCGGTCACCTCGTACAGTTTGGTGATATCGTCCGAGCCGAACAACAGGGTCATCTCATAGTCATGCTTTTCCATGAAGACGCGCGCTTTGCCCGGCGCGTTTTCCCACACATTCACACTGTAGACATGCACCTTGTCCCCGCCGTGTTCACGTGTGAACTCGTTGATTTCGGGCATCGCCATGCGGCAGGGGCCGCACCATGTGGCCCAGAAATCGAGCACCACCACGCTGCCCTGCAAGTCGGAGAGGGTGACCGGATTGCCGGAAGCGTCCATCAGCGTCCAACCGGGGGCGTCTTTCTCGATCTTTTCCGCGAGCGCTTCGCGTTTCTTCGCGTCCATGTTGTTGCCGGCATTCGCAGCCATCAACTCAAGGGTCGGCTCCCATTGATCGCTGCCGTGCAGAGCGTAGAGGTCGCCGTCCTTGCGAGCCCAGTCGGCTTCCGTGTAGCCCTTGTTTGCGGCTTTTTCAAGATACCGGATGGCCTTGTCAGCGTCGCCGGCACGAGCGGCAAAGCAGGCCAGGTTGTAATACAGGTACGCCTGCTCTTCACGTGATGATTGTTTTACAAGTTGCGACAGGATTTCGATCGCCTGACCGTACTGGAAACCGTCGGCATAATAGCTTGCGAGCGACTGCAGGTAGTAATCGTTACGTTCCTCCGGCTTGACACGACCGGCTTCCACGGCACGATCCGCTTCCTGGTTCACCGCGGTACGCAGCTTGTCGTCCTGTCTCTGGGCGGCGAAAATGATGCCGTAACGATCATCGTTCTGCGCCCAGCGTGCCCCCATATCCCGTGCCTTGTTCAGTGCCTTTACCGACAGGACGGATCTCTCCGTATAGAGAAAGTATTGAAACACCGTGCTCAGCAGTTCACCACCAGCGGGAGTGTTCTCCAGCACATAGTGAAAATGCGCGTCGTCCTCTTTCAGCATCGTCGGCAGAGTGACCAGCACTTCTTCCGGTTTCAGGTCGCGGCTGTGGCGGAACATCTGGTTGTAGGTGCCGAGCAGCAGGCGGTAACCGTATTCCCATTCCGGTTTCGCCCGGATGGTTTCACGAGCCAGTTCGATCGCCCGGCCGGCGTCATCCACAATACGGCCGTAGAGGTATGCGGCCTCCGGCGAATCCCGATGGGTTTCATAGTGCTTTCGATAAAACTCGCGAGCACCGTCCTCGTCCATCTCTTCCCAGTTGTCCTGGATGATACGCTGCAGGTTGAGATCCTCAACATGCTTCGCATAGGTACGGTGCAGGTCGATATACTCCTGCAGGGTTTCTACATCGGCCATTTCTTTATCGTATCCCGCCTTGTCATAGGTCTTCTGTGAACAGGCGGAAACCAGCAACAAAACGGACGTTGCGAACAGGACGGTCCGGCTCCATCTCCACATCGATCGCAATCGCATCATAGGTGCCCCTCTAGTTGTGAAACGCGGTTGGATTGGTCCACACACTGTGTTTTCAGGCGAGATATCCGGAACAGACACTGTTCGGCAGCGGCGTGCATTACCTGAAAACTATCGATTGTACGCCGGGGCAACTACCTCGTTCCCAATCATGCAAGATAAAACTCTGCCGATATCACGGGGATCCGTCTCAGCAGCCCGTCTTTCGACCGCGCCCCTGGACTTCCAGCACAACCTGCCCGACAAGCAGGACCGGCAGACTGAACGCCAGGGTCAGCGCCCACCCTTCCAATCCGGGCTGTACCAGTTGCATGGCGTTTGCGAGAAACGGCACATACAACACCGTCAGCAGCAGCGCCAGGCTCAAGCCGACCGCTCCCCACACCCAGGGGTTGCGTGTCACTTCATTGGAGATCAGGCCGGAGCCGGGACGGCGAACGTTGAACACCTGGAAGATCTGCGCAAGCGTCAGGGTCATGAAGGAGACCGAGCTCGCCGCATGGCCGGAACGTCCGAACACATCCATCCCGACGATCAGGGATAACGTGGCCAGGGCGGCGATGCCGACCGAATAGAGGCTGACGGCATACCAGTACGATCGAGGCAGGATCGGTTCGGACGGGTCGCGCGGCCGCTGTTTCATCACCCCCGGACAGCCCTTACCCATGCCCAGCGCCAGGGCCGGAAAAACGAAGGTAACTGCATTGAGGAAGAGGATCTGGAGCGGCCCGATCGGCATAGGGCGATGAGTGAACAGCGATCCGGCAAACACGAGCAGGATCATGCTCAGGCTGACGGTGAGCAGAAAGCGGACGAACTTGCGGATGTTGGAGAAGATCACTCGACCGTGTTCGATTGCCGTGACGATGGTCGAGAACGCGTCGTCTTTCAGGATCATGTCGGCGGCTTCACGGGCGACCTGGGTGCCGCGCCTGCCCATCGCCACACCGATATCGGCCTTTTCCAGCGCCGGCGCATCATTGACACCGTCCCCCGTCATCGCAACCACCGCACCGGCCTCCTGGTGCAGCGCGATCAGGTCGAGTTTCTGCGAGGGCGATACACGTGCGAAAATCCGTGTGTCACGCAGGCGACGCTTGTCTTCATCGGACAACTGCTCCACCGGTTTCAACTCACGTCCTTCCAGCGCCCGCTCCTGTTCGGCCTCCTCGAACATCTTCAGCTCACGTCCCACGGCACGCGCGGTTTCGACCTGGTCTCCGGTGACCATCACTACCTCCACACCGGCATCGTGGCACGCCTTGATCGATGCACGCACCTCGTCACGCGGCGGATCGATCAGCCCGACCAGTCCGACAAAGGACAGGTTGGTGTATGCCTCGTCTTCCGGGCTGTCGCTCTGCTTCCTTGCGAACGCGAGCACACGGAGGCCGTTCCGCGCGGTTTCGAGGGACCGTTCACGCCACTGCTCCCGTTGATCTTCGCCGAACGACTTGTCGCCCTCATCGCCGGCGATGCGGTCGCACGCCTGCAACACCGCCTCGGGCGCTCCTTTCACCGCATAGAAATATTGCCCCTCAGACTGCTCATGGATGGTCGCCATCATCCTGGTGTCGTGATCGAAAGCCGCCTCGCGCACTTCGGGATATGTCCCCAGCAGTTCCTGCCGTTCCATGCCTGCCTTGGCAGCA
This sequence comes from bacterium, assembly GCA_014729955.1. Taxonomy (GTDB): domain Bacteria; phylum Electryoneota; class Electryoneia; order Electryoneales; family Electryoneaceae; genus WJJA01. Next base: position 929 of record WJJA01000183.1, on the reverse strand, counting down.
GCCACCAGCAGGGCGACTTCCATCGGATCGCCGCCCGGATCGAGTTCGCCGTTGTCATTACGACCCAAAGAGGCGTTGCTGCAGAGCGCACCGATCCGAAGGGCTGTTGCAAGCCGGTCGTCTTCGTTCGGATCGACGGACGCGTCCTCTTCCCGGAATTCGCCTTCTGTATCGAGCGCTTCGCCGCTGACGTCCAGTTCACGGTCGGGCAGGATCAACCGCCGCACTGTCATACGGTTTTCGGTCAATGTGCCGGTTTTGTCGGTAAAAATGACGCCGGCGCCGCCCAGGGTTTCCACGGCCGACAGGCGGTTGATCAGGGCGTTTTTTTCTGCCAGGCGAACCATGCCGCGCGCCAGCGCAATGATCGCGACGAACGGCAGCCCTTCAGGCACTGCAGCCACCGCGAGCGCCACGGCGGTTTCGACCAGCACCAGCAGGTCCTTATCCTGCAGCCAACCGACCAGGATGATAATCACCGCAAGGCCCGTCGCCAGCCAGATGAAGGAATGGCCCAGCTTGTTCAAGCGCTTTTCAAGGGGTGTGGATTCTTCGGAGGCCGCTTCACGGATCTGCTCGGAAATCGAGCCGAGTTCGGTATCCATGCCGGTCGCGATGACCACCGCCCTGGCGGATCCACGGGTGATCGAGGTGCCGTTGTACAGCATGTTCGCCCGTTCGGCGAGGGGAGTATCTTCGTCTTCGAGGGGATCGCTCGTTTTCTGCACCGGCACCGACTCGCCGGTCAATGCAGATTCGTTCACCTCAAGCTTGTTGGCTTCGAGGATGCGCATGTCGGCGGCGATGGTGTCGCCGGCTTCGAACAGGACGACGTCGCCGGGTACGAGTTCACGGGAATCCACACCCGATGTACGTCCGCCGCGTATCGTTCGCGCTTCGGCACGGCTCAGCTTTTCCAGCGCTTCCAT
>WJJA01000026.1 GCA_014729955.1 bacterium | reverse complement strand
GCGCTCGAACGAGTTCATTGAGCGGGTAGCCATCGATCCGCTGCGCAACCTCTGCCTGATCACGTCCGATAAACCTCTCCGGCGGGAAGCCGCTCTGCGTATTCCGTTCGATATCCGTGCAGCCGGCGGTTTCCGTGAGACGCTCACGATGCGCGAGGTTGACGGCAAAACCCTGCTGGTCGGCCTGGAAGGGGCAGTCTGGATCGGTGTCGCGCACAATGGTGCCTTTCACGATGTGCCGAAGCGTACTCGCAGCTATGACCGTATGGGGTGGGGGCCGCTGGATGCTGCGACAACTCTGCACGATCCCGGACCGATCAGCTTTCGCGAGGGAAAGCGTCCTCGCGTCGCGCTTGCGGTGCACACGGACCCCGACAGCGCTGCCGTTGCGGCACGGACAGGTCTGAAACGACACGACGAGTTTCGCAGGCGAGCGGCGCAGTTCGCACTGGATGTTCTGCGAAAAGCAGACATCCGGTCAACGAACCCGACGTTCCAGGCTGAGCTTCACTGGTTGACCTGGCGGCTGCACCAGTTGACTCTTGGCGGTCGTGTTCCGGAACGGGTGCCTTTGGCAGGGAAGGGCGATGAGGTCGCACTCGCACAGGCCGCTGTCGCGCACCATTGGGCATTCGCCGGAGCACCGGGACCGTCGGAGTGGGCGTCCAACACGCCCGTATCGCCGGGGGACGTGGTCTCGGCCCGCATGATCGAGCGAGTCGTGCTTTGGCTCTTTCACTGGTCCGAATACCTCGCGATCACTCATCGCACCCGGCCCCTCGAAGAGCATGTCGAAGAGTTTGACCGGCTGTTCCGGGAAGTGGCGGAGTATGCCGCGCAGGATACTGGCGCCTTGATCGAACCCGAACAGGGGATCTGGGCGGATCGCCTGCAGGATGCCGGATTGCCGGTCCCGGAGGAGAACACAGCCGGCGACTTGGATCGTCTCATGAAACAGGCGATGACCCTGTTTTCACGGAACGGCCGTACGATGGAATCATGGAAAGAGCCGCTTCGACGCTGGGAGCCGGTGATCCGCGACCTGCCGAGGGAACGGATACCGTTTTACAGCGGGATTCGTTACGATCCGGTGGTGTGGGATGAACGTGAACGCACCGCATGGGATTCCATGCAGGTCGATCCGCGGGTGAACCTCGCCTGGTTTGAACGTCACCTGATGTCGGAACGTGACAACTCTCAGTACGATTACCTGGGGCGTATCGGCAGAATGCTGCTTGCCGGATCATACGGGATGCGTTTCCACGCCTCCGAACCGTATCGGGAGGTGCATTTCACGTCGCCGTCCGTTCTTTTCGATATCATGCAACTGCGCGAAGCCGGCAGATTGCGTGATCCTTTCGGGTTCCGGCAGAATCTCGTACCCCCTTCATGGTGGATTATTCTGTCTCGGACGGACAGCACGGCACAACGTCTGCCGGGCGGCAGCATGTTTGACGCCTCGGTCTGCTCGGACCGTGTACGACTGGTGTTCGAAGATTTGTTCGGCCTGTCGGTCAATCCCGTGCAGAAACGATTGCGTCTTGCCCCCGCAGAAACACCGGCGTTCTGGGAAGAGCGAGCGGTCCAGTTCAACGTACGCGCCGGGGATGAACTCATGCACATCAGGATGGATCCCTTTGCCGGCGAGTATGCAGTCGAGCGCACGCTGGAAGATGCCGGCCGCTGGACGTTCGATGTCACGGATCTGGAGATGGACAGCGTGCGCCTGGATGTATCGGTCGCTCTCCCGGAGGAGAGGGAAACCGTGGTCAGCCGTGGTACCGACGATGCAGGCAGGCCCATCTTCCTTCTGAACGGACGGGACATTGGAACAACACGCAGGTGGCTGGAATGAGTGAACAGCAACTGGCGCTCGGTATGGACCTGGGCGGTTCATCGATCAAGTATGGTGCGGTGGGCCTTGACGGCAAGATTGAGATGGAGGGAAGCTACGCGCTCGAGACACGCTCGGTGGATGAGGTGTCGGACCTGCTGGGTCGTATCATCGAGAATGTTCGACACCGCGCGGGGCATCGTCTGATCGCAGCCGGTCTCGGGTCGCCCGGTCTGCTGGATCGTGACCGGCGCATCGTTCGCTATTCTCCCAATTTCCCCGGCTGGTACAATGTGCCGTTGGCGGATATCGTGGAAGCTCACCTGGAAGACCTGCCGTTCGCAATGGAAAACGACGCCAACCTGCTTGTGTATTCCGAGACACGGTGGGGTGCGGCGGTCGGCCGGCGTAACGTGATCGTGTTGACCCTGGGCACCGGTGTCGGCGGGGGCGTGATGGTGGAGGGCCGAGCGCTCACCGGCGCGGGCGGCGGGGCGGCGGAACTTGGTTTCACCTCGGTCGATCCGAACGGACCCGATTACAAGGTGAATCGGGGCTGCCTCGAAGCGTTGTGCAATATCGAGGGAGTTCTGCGCACGACGACGGAGGTGTACGGCTCCAGGCCGGGATCATCGTACGACAGGGACGGCCGTCACGGCACCGTCCCGGCGTCTCCCGAGGCACTTGGTCGTGCGGCGGAACAGGGAGACGACCTTGCGCGTGCAGTGTGGCAACGTGTGGGTACATCCCTAGGGATCGCGCTGGCAACCTTCATCAACGTGTTCAACCCGGAGATGATTCTTGTGGGCGGCGGGATCAGCGGTGCGGGAAACCATCTGCTCGATCCGGCACGTGAGGAGGCGCAGCGACGGTCTCATGTGGAAAACTTTAAGGATGTCACGATACGGCAGGCGGGTCTCGGCGCTCGTTCCGGTCTGCTTGGGGCGGCGGCGCTGGCCTTTGACGCAGCCGGGCTGAGTGCTCCGTCATGATTGCATGCGGCGGGCGCTTGCCGACGTCCCTGCTGAAGCCCTACATTCAATGATACTTTCTGCGAACGGGGAAAAGGAGTGTAGAGATGCGACGTTTCGCGGCATGGTGGGTACTTGCGGCGGCTCTGCTGCTGAGCCTGACGGCATGTACGTCTCAAAGTGAGCAGGACATGTTTGACCAGGCCAAGGCCTACCAGGAGGCGGGGGATTTCCGCCAGGCGATAGAAACCTATCGTCAGATCGTAGCGAAATATCCCGAAGGGGATCGTTCCGACGAAGCGCAGTTCATGATCGGCTTCCTCTATGCCAACGAACTGCAGGAGATTGACAAGGCGAAGGAAGCCTATGGTGTCTTCCTGGATCGTTACAGCGAAACCGCGGACAGCGGCATGGTGATGTCCGCCAAGTGGGAAGTGGCCAACCTGGGTCGCGACATCAGCGAGATCGAAGAGCTGCAGAGCCTGATGGAAAGCTCCGCCGATACCGCTACGGCCGCACAGAAATAGCGCCCGTATCCAGCCTTCCGTCGGAAGGCGGAGTGAACCGGGCCGGCGGTCCTGCATCGATTGTTTCTATTGTTGAACGGAAGAACCTCGACGATATCGTCGAGGTTCTTTTCACGCCGGGGTTGTGTGTCGCGCCCGTCGACCTGATTCGCATCCGACGGACAGGCACGGCGTACTTCGCAGCAATCCCATCGCATAGGTGGAGACGGCACCGCCCGCGTAGCAGTGAACAACTTACCCGGCAGCGAAGTGGGGCTGGTCGACCATCGTGCAGGGTGTGCGTCCCATGACCGCCGCAAACTGATCTTATGCGAACTCTGATTCGTCGAGAGGGATGTCCAGACGGTCGGCGATCAGCTTCAGCATCAACCGCTCATCGTCATTGATCGCCTTGCCGAACCCGAGGAAGGATCCGGACGCCTCCGCCGTGCGCAGCATCGCACGTTTCAGCATGTCGCGATACCGTGTCGGGTAGTCCGCCGGCAACTCGTCGATCACCCGACGCATCTCGTTCAGCTCCTGCTCCACGGACGGCCGTGCCCTCAGCTCGCCGGTCTCTTCAGAGTATTCCACCGCCGTCGAGTACACCTGCAGGTCGTCACGCATCCGTTCGCGGGCGTGGTCGACACCGTCATCGTACAGTTCGCGGTGTTTTTTGTAGAAATCCATCAGGTCCGGTGAAAGCTCGGTGTAGAACGTCCCGAACGATTCGGTCAGGGCCAGCATTTCACGTGTGCTCGCCCAATTGTCCGCGAGGCTGATCATCGACAGCAGCACCGTCGGCGCCGCCATCAGGCGTTCGGTATCTACACGGGGGAGTTGCTCCAGATGTTCCACGAACAAGTCGGGCATGGCAAGATCCTCAGTGGCTTGTTTCAGCTTCTCTTGAGGATAAGGAGATACCGGGTTGTGAGCAAAGAATGAGGGCGGTACCCGGATGATCTCGGAAGCGCGGCGGGTCTGTTCTGCGGACAGGATCAGTGATGGAGAAGGGGAGGGCAGCTGCTCGTTTTCTTCCCCCAAAAAACAACCCCTCCTTGCGGAGGGGCAAAGGGGTACTGCGATGGAGGTTGTTACTGCGTCAGGGCGTTACTTTTGTGCCAAAGCGTATGTGACATCTTCAACGATCACTTTCCTGGCATACTTCGCATCTTCGTAGATCGACAGCGCACTACCGAAGGGAAGGTTGTACGCGACCCAGCTCTTCATCGGGGTGCCGGACACGGTCGCCGGCTCGAAGGTCCACTGTGATACCGCTTCCAGGGCGTTCTTGACCGCCAGATCGCTTGTCGTGTACTTCACCTTCGCCTGGTCCACTTCGCCTTCCTCGTTCACCAGCAGCTCAAGGGTGACATACCCTTCGATTTCACGGTGCATGCTGTAGTAGACCGGATCGGGGCGCACGGAATCCACCAGCTTCGGAGCCGTGTAGGTCTCAT
>WJJA01000182.1 GCA_014729955.1 bacterium | reverse complement strand
GTTCATCACCATGAGCAATGATGTCATCGGGCTGTTGGTTTACATGGTCATCACGACATCGATGCTGTGAGATGCAGGATCGGGTCGTGTGGATGCGGGTTTGCCTCGGGTTTTTTAAGACGCTCACGGGGTTTCATTATCGTTCCATCCGGTTTTGCTTGCCGCAAGCAGGTGTGACCTTGCCGAATCGGCCCATGATCCAATGAGCCGGTTGGTCCGGGGCTTGCTTTACTGCGGTGATCCGGGGCTTGGTTCGGGTAGCGTAGCGGTGCTTGCCTGACAAATACAACGCAGAGCGTCGGGCGGCGGTTCGCCGTGCACTTGAATCGCCTGAAGACGGACGGCAGGCAGGGACGCCTGCCCCACACGCCGCGCCGCGGCGGGGAAGACGGTCGGACAGGTCGTAGAAAACGGCAGGGGAGGACGGCATGGAGCAGGGAATGCAGGTGTCACCGGGCTCGCCCGGGATGGAAAACCCTCCGCAGGAAGTGGTGATGCACGGGTACCGCATGAACCCGGCCGAGTACATCACACGGTCGCTTGTGGTGCTGCGTGACAATTTCGGACCGTTCCTCGGCTTCGCGCTGCTGGCGGTGCTCGCGCAGATACTGCTGGAACCGGCGTTACTGATCGGGCCGGCGCTGCTGGAGGTATTCTTCGCAGGTGCAGTTCTGCTGACACTGAAAGCGCTGCACAAGAAACCATTCGCATTCGGCGAGTTTTTCGACGGCTTCCAGTATTTCCTTGAAATCTTCCTCTACAGCATCGTATCAACGATCCTGGTCTTAATCGGCTTCATGCTGTTCATTCTGCCGGGGATCTACCTGGTGATCTCCTACACGCTCGCGGTACCGTTCATTCTCGATCGCAACATGGGCTTCTGGCAGGCGATGGAATCCAGCCGGAAGACCATCGGGAAGAGTTTCTTCGGCTTTCTTGGCCTGTACATCATCTTGTTTTTCCTGGCCATCCTTGTGCTCTTACCGGGTTTGACCGTGATCGGCGGAGGGATTACAGCGGTCACATTCGAAGGCGGACAATTCTGGGGATTGCTGAGCATGCTGCCGACCGGTCTGCTGCTGCTTGCGATCCCGTTACTGTTCATGCTTCCTTTTTCGCTGGTGCTGAAGGCGGTGATCTACGATGACATTGCCCGGCAGTGCGACCCGAATTTCAGTGGTGCGGAGCAGGAACCGTCGGAACCTCCGCTCGGATCCGGCAGCGTGTAGTTGACGTATGCCTGCCAAATCCCTAGACACACCAGGTACTGTTCCTGTCCGCTACCGACTCTACTGGCGGTGGCGCGCCGTACTGTGGGACCGCTGGTATGCCGCTCTGCCGTTGCTGAATCGTGTCACACGTCTCGAGCATACCCGTATTCGTGCCGTGCTGGACCGTTGGGCGCACACCCTGCCGGAGGGTCCCATGCTCGTGCCGGGTTGCGGGGTGTATCACTGGAGTGCAGTCTGGTGGGGGCGACCGATCCTTCACCTCGACCTGGCTCCCCGGATGCTGATTGTTGCACAGAACAGGCAGACCGGCGGTTGGTATGTAGCGGGAGATGCCATGCAACTGCCCCTGCAATCGTCTTCCTTTTCTGCGGTGCTTGCTGTCGGCCTGTCGGAATACATCGCTGATCCTTCTCGCTGGTTGTATGAGCTCCGTCGTGTGTTGCGCCCGGGTGGACTGTTGCTGCTGACAACGACTCCTTCCAATCGCCGGACGCGGCTGCGGCGGTGGGTGAACCCGGCGCTGCACTTCCGCTCGACGGAAAAGTGGTGCAATCTTCTCGATGAAGCCGGATTCCGGGTGCACGGCAGCGGCACGTGGACGACACAGGCCGTGGTGTTGGCACGTTCGACCTGAAAGGCAGCCCGGGTTATCCTGGTGAGGATCCGAGGGACGGCCCCGCGAGCGAATGATTCAGCCACAGGAGCCTGTACCTTCTCACGCTCTATGGCGTTCTTCTTATAGGGAAGTCCGATAAAGGAATCCCATCGAAGATGCCTGATAGGGGCATACAATGAAGAAAGAAAGCCGACATCGCCTGCTGTGGGTGAGTGTGTTTGCCGTTGCGATGGGATGGTTCGAAGCGGCGCTCGTGGTTTATCTGCGTATGCTTTACATGCCGGAAGGGTTCGCTTTTCCGCTGCCCCCGTTTCCTTCCGAGATCGCGGCGATCGAACTGGGACGTGAAGCGGCAACCCTGCTGATGCTGCTTGCGGTGGGGATGCTCGCCGGTCGCACCCCGCTGGAGCGGTTTGGATGGTTCATGTTCAGCTTCGGTGTATGGGACATCGTGTATTACATCGGGCTGAAGGTCGCGCTGGGTTGGCCGGACAGCCTGCTGACATGGGACCTGCTCTTCCTGCTGCCGGTGCCCTGGATCGGGCCGGTGCTCGCGCCTGTGCTGGTGTCGCTCGGCTTGATCGCCGCCTGCCTGGTGATCGTGCGGCAGCAGGACACCGGTAAACCCCTGCAACCAACCCTGCCGTTCTGGATCGCCGAGGTATTATGTGGACTGATCATTATCGGCAGCTTCGTGATCGACCATCCGAAAGCCTTCGAACCAGGTGCGTTGGAACGGTTCCGCTGGGAGGTCTTCCTGGCGGGGTACCTGCCCGGCCTGGGGTTGTTTGCATGGGTGTGGCGACGGGCGTACAACCGGGTATCATGATCATGCCGTGGTGTTCGAGAAATTGCCCGTGCACATGAATTGACATAAAAAAACCCGGGGCACGAACCCCGGGTTGATACGTCGATTCAGCAGCTCTGAAGTCTTTCGGTTGCCTACTTCGGCTGCGGCCAGGAAGAGCGGTAGTTCTGACGCGGCGGTTCCGGTTTCGCACGGGCACGCCATTCTTCCACTTTTACTTGCATCAGTTCAATCGCCTTGTCCAACTGCGGGTCGCGGTCGTTCATGCGGTCGCCGGGGCCGTAGGGGACCGGATCCGTCGGTACCGCACCGTTGTGCTCCTCATTCAGGTTGTTGCGTTCGGGCTCGTTTTGATCGCCCCACACATACCAGCCGCGCATCGGCAGGCGCACCAGTGCGCCGTCGAGAGTGCTCCAGCCCCAGGTCGAGATCACATTTCCGCCGGTCTGAGTACCAATCACCGGTCCGCGATCGATGGTCTTCACCGCGTGGCTGAAAATCTCCGCATTGGAATAGGAGTTTTCGTTGCAGAGCACCGCAATTGGCTTTTCCCAGCGATAGAGCGGGTAGCGCGGCTGCGGGTAGCCGATCTCGCCGTCACGGCCCACGGTGTAAGCGTGCACCGGCTGCGTAAGGATGGTCATCAGCATATCGGTGGTCCAGCCGCCGCCGTTGTCGCGCACGTCGATGATCAGCGCGTCCTTGTCGTTCGCCGCGGCGTAGAGGTTGCGTTCAAACCGTTCCACCTCCGGCATGCTCATGCCCTGGATGTGCACGTACCCGACTGAGCCGTCGGTGGCGCCTTCTACCGCATCACGATTGCCGCGCTCCATCTCGTCGTATTTCAACTGGCGCATGGCGTACCATGCAATCGGCTCAACTTCCAGCTCCATGCCGGCGCCGCCGCGTTCAAACTGGATCCATACCGGCTCTTCGTGCGCCAGCTCGATCGCTTCGTAGACGTTCTTGTCACGGCCGACCTCCATGCCGCCGACATGAGTCAGGATGTCGCCGACCTTGACCGGGTTGTTCGCCTGGTCGGTCGGGCCGAACGGCAGCACGTAGGAGACCTTCAGGCCCTTCCCGGTATAGGTCGGGTCGTACTCCAGTCCGATGAATTCGTTGTAGCTCGCCCAGCTGCGCCCGCCGTTCGGGTAGTAGCCCATATGGCTGGCGTTCAGCGATCGGAGCATCATCATCATCAGGTCAGCGAAGTCATTGTCATGTGAGACCTTCTGCACGTATCCACTGAACTGCTTGCGGAGACGGTCCCAGTTGACACCGTGCATGGCCGGATCGTAAAAACCGCGTGCGAGGCCGCGCCACGCTTCGTCCATCACCTGCATCCGGCGGGCCGGGGTGTCCACGGTGATGGTCGCCTTGAAGCTGTGCCCTTCCGGCGAACCGCCGTCAGCGGAGATGCTCTTCACCGAGCCCTTGCTGATGTAGTAAAAGGTCTTTCCGTCATCGCTGTAAAGAACGGATTGCGGGGAAGCGCCGCCGGATGTTATGCCGGTCAGCTCTTCGCCGAAACGGTTCACCGAGTAGAGGTCGCGGTCGCCCTTGACATCGGCGCTGAAGTAGAGCTTGTCACCCTTGGGATGCACGGCGACGATATACTCATCGCCCGCCAGGTTGCTTGCACGGCGGATGCGGAGGTGGATGTTCTCGAAGTCGATCTCGATCGGTTCGACTTCGTCCTTTTTTTCCTCGTCTTCCTTGTCGCCGTCCTTGTCCTCTTCCTTCTCTTCCTTCTTCACCTTGTCTCGTGTCTTTTCCCAGATCTCCCACTCTTCGCGGGTGCGCTCGTCGAGTTCACGCGTGAGGTAGACATAGTAAACATCGTACTCGTTCGCCTTGCGACGGGACGACCAGGCCAGCATTGAGCCTTCCTTGGCCCACACCGGTGACACGTCTTCGTCCGGGTGCTGGGAGACGTTCACCATCTCGCCCTTGCCGTCTGAAGGCATGATCCAGACATCGGAGTTGTAGTTGTTATCGGGCTTGTTAATCGCGAACCATTTGCCGTCCGGGGACCATTCAAAGCCGATCTCCAGGGACCAGTGGTCGAGCACACGCTTGTCGCTGCCGCCGTCGGCATCCATGACATGGAGGTGACCCTTGTCCTGGATGTAAGCGATCTTGTCGCCCTGCGGCGACCAGTCCGGGCGACGGCAATCCACCTTTTTGCCCTTGGTCAGTTCGATCGCCTTGTGAGAGCGTGCCTTGCGCAGGTTGGTCTCTTCATCGTCGGAGGACACCAGCAGGTAGATCGACTGACGGCCGTCCCGGTCGGAAACAAACACGAGCGTATCGGCTGTACCGGGCTTGAATGCCAGGCCTTCTTCCCGGGCCGGATCGGGCAGTGCCACTGTTGCACGACCGCCCAGTTCCTTGTTGAACAGGACAATCTCGCCCTCGACCACGACCGCCATTTCCTCGCCATCGCTGCTCACCGCAAGGTCGGAGGCGCCGGAGCTGTAGCTCTTCGTATGAACGAGATTCTCGATCAGGTCGGCGTCCACGGAAACATCGAGCTTCGTCGTGACTTTCACGGAGGTGTCATATACGTACAAACCGGTTTCCGCTTCGATCACGACCTTGGAGCCGTCCCACGAGATACGACCGTTGCGCATGCCGAGGTCGGGGAAGTCCGTAAGCTCGGTATTGCCGGAACCGTCCGCGTTCATCTTCCACAGGTTGAACACACCGCCCTGGTCGCTGCGGTAGTAAATAGTGGATGCGTCCGGGCTGAGCATCGGTTCGGAATCATAACCGGGGTGATCGGTCAGCTGCACCGGTTCTTCACCGGGGGTCATGGACCAGAGTTCCGACTGCATGGTGCCGCGATATCCTCGGCGTCCGAAACGGTTGTCGCCCCGGGCGAAGACTACCAGGTTGCCGTCATGACTGTATTCGGCTTCCGTGGCGAAGAGGTCGGCGGTACGGAACGGCGTGCCGCCGTCAATCGAGATCTCCCAGATCTGCTCGTCCACCGGGTAGTCGAACATGCGACGGGACTGGAAGTAAATGGTTTTGGAATCGGGACTCCAGGCGAGCGGGTAGTCCGACGGCGCCTGGAACGTCAGGCGCTTCGGCCGGCTGCCGTCCGCTTCCATCAGGAAGAGATCATAGCCGCCGTGACGGTCGGATGCGAACACCATCCATTTGCCGTCGGGGGAATACACCGGGTCGCGGTCGTAGCCGGGGTGGGCGGTGATGCGCGTTGCTTCCCCGCCTGTCACCGGTACGGTCCAGATGTCGCCCTGGAAGGAGAACGCAACAGTTTGACCGTCAGGGGAAATGCCGGGATAGCGCGGGAAGAACACTTCATCCGCGAATGCAGTCATACTGATTGCAAAAACGAGTGTCAGCAGCAGTGCCCGGCGGGCCGTTGCTTGTACCATACGAATGCCTCCAAGTGTTGCGGGCAGGTTCCCTGGGAAGGCCGAACCCCCTTGCCCTCCGGAAAAACCGGCTGTGGAGCCCGCCGCGGGTTTTCGTGAAGATAGCATGCAAGGTACGTCCCATGCGCGTTACAGGCAAGCGGAGCTGTGCGCCCCGTCACGGCTCCAGACGAGGCAGAGTGAAGATCGGCGCCGGCATGGCAGACTGATGACCGGCGGGTTCCCGGCACAGATACGACCCTAAAATGGTCGACCGCTCCATGAGCGTGCAAACAGCCTGCAACGCTCGATCCGGGACGCCTGTTCTGTGCATGGGGGCGGCTCAGTTCTTATATTCGCCTAACGTTTGGACTCAAACATCAACCTGAAACCCGGAGGTGGAATGAACATCGCGGTGCTGGTGAAGATGGTGCCTGATACGGCCGCGACCATCCGTCTCAACGCCGACAAGAGTTGGATTGAGACGCGCGACCTGAACTGGGTGTTAAGCCCGTACGATGAATATGCAATGGAAGAAGCGCTGAAGCTGACCGAAGCGGAGGGGGGCGAGGTCACGGCGATCACTTACGGCGGCGACCAGTCCAAGGAAGCTCTCCGTAAGGCCCTCGCCATGGGCGCGCATAAGGCGGTGCACGCGAAAAAGGAAGGCTTTACCGATCTGCTCGGAACCGCCAACGCGCTGGCGAAGGCGATCCAGGCCGGGTCCTACGATATGGTGTTCGCCGGTTTCAAGGCAACGGACGATGATTGCGCGGCGATCGGGCCGATGGTGGCGACCCTGCTCGATTGGCCGTGTGTCACCGAAGTGCACAAGCTCGAGGTTGGCGGCGGCAAACTGACCGCAGAGCGGGAAATCGAAGGCGGGCATGAAGTGTTCGAAGCCTCCCTGCCCGCCGTGGTCACCGCGCAGAAGGGCCTGAACGAGCCGCGTTATCCCTCCCTCAAGGGCATCATGATGGCGAAGAAGAAGCCCATCGAGGAGACGGAAGTCGAAGACGTGGAGCCCCGCACCGAAACCGTCGGGTTCGAATACCCGCCGGAGCGTCCGGAAGGCAGGATCGTGGGCGAAGGTGCCGAAGCGGTGCCCGAACTGGTACGGCTGCTTCGTGAAGAAGCGCGTGTGATCGAGTAAAAAAGGGGACGAAATCCATGAGTGTACTTGTCTATATCGAGCAGCGTGACGGTGTTGTCAAAAAGGCGTCCCTGGAAGCTCTTAGCGAAGGTAAACGCCTCGCGGAAAAGCTTGGCGGCGCGGTCCATGCCGTGATTTGCGGAGCGTCTGTGGACGGCCACGTCGATACGCTTAAGCAGCATGGCGCGGAGAAGATCTTCGTGCAGAACGCAGACGATCTTGAACATTACAACGCGGAAGGCCACCTGGCAGTGGTCGCTGAAGCGGCGCAACAGGCCGATGCGAAGGTTGTCATGGTGTCCGCCACTGCGTTGGGTCGCGATCTCGGACCTCGTGTCGCTGCGAAGATGCAGGTGATGATTCTGCCGGATGTAACCGAGATCAATCCGAACGGCGAAGAGATCACGGTACGGCGTCCGGTCTACGCCGGCAAGGTGCATTACCTCACCAAGTCGAAGGTGATGCCGGTGGTGATCACCACGCGCCCGAACATGTTTGATGTCGCAGAAGCGGCCGGCGCGGGCGAACGTGTCGAGCTGAGCGCGAGCTACGAGATCAAGTCGAAGGTCGTGAAGGTCGAGAAGTCCGGCGGCGAGACGCTGGATGTGGCCGAAGCGGACCGGATTGTCGCCGGCGGGCGCGGTCTGGGTGAGCCGGAAAACTTCAAAGTGGTCGAAGAGCTGGCCGCCACTCTCGGCGCAGCGGTCGGCGCGAGCCGTGCGGTGGTGGACAACGGTTGGCGTCCGCACAGCGAGCAGGTCGGCCAGACCGGCAAAACCGTGGCGCCGTCCCTTTACATCGCGATCGGTATCAGCGGTGCGGTGCAACACCTCGCGGGTATGCGTACCGCGAAGACGATTGTCGCGATCAACAAAGACCCCGACGCACCGATCTTCAAGACGGCTGATTACGGCCTCGTCGGAGATGCGATGCAGGTCGTTCCCGCGTTGAACGACGCCTTAAAGTGAGGGACAGAGTCCTGTTTTATGTATCAGCCCGCCGGCGTTTCCCGTCGGCGGGTTTTCTCGCGCCTTGTACTCCGTCTGGAGCAAGACGATTTTGTATCGCGTTGGGAATGGCGTATTTTCAACTGTTTCCGGTGGTTCGATAGAGGTAACGATACCCGGGGCGGGAACTCCCCTTCTTTAGATCTTGGAGACCAGGACAGATGTCTGATACAGGTATGCCGACAAGCTCCGGCTGGCTGTTGAAAGCGCAAAACCACCTCCGTTCTGCCGAAGCGTTAAGCCGAACCCAACCTCCCCTCGGCGAAAACGCTTGCTTTCATGTTTATCATGCGGTCACCGCTTCCCTGCGTGCCTTTCTATTCCTGCACAATATCACCATCTCCACGGAGAAAAACCTCGCAAAGATTCATGCCTACGCGAAGCATGTCGACAGCAGCCTCAGTCGGTACGACATGATTGTAGAACTGGTCGATCCGTACAAGGACTACGTGGACACCATCGACACCGACCGGTCAGTTTCTCATCCGGAAATGCAGGAAGCGATCACCAATGCCCGCCAGGTGGTTCGCTTTGTCACCGGCATTGCGGAACAGCGAGGTTGATCACTCAAAGATCGATTCGGGCTGAGCGCTCCAACTTCAAATCTGAACTCATACGGACAGGTAATTCCACATTTTCCGGCCTTATTTTTTAACGAGTGCTAACCCGAATATTTCACGAGTTCAAAGTGCGTCAGATGCGAGGCGCGAAGGATGAAGCTGTATGGCAATACCGCGAATCCTTCGGAACAAAGCATATGACGTGCTTGGGACCGCCCGAAGGGTGAATGAATCAATGGGTTTTTCTCTTTTACGTCTGGGTACAAACCGTCGCCGGGAGGAAGTGACAAATTGGGGAACATCTTTCTGTAAAACCAGTCCTTACCATAGCTCGCTTTCATCATTCATGAAATATTCGGGCTAACATTCATGCCTGTACGTACCATTCAGGGTGGAACAGAGGATTACGAAATGACGACTGCACGATTTACCTTAGGTGAAACAGGTTTCGCGGTGAGCGATCTCGAAGCGGAAGTGACATTCTACGAGCGTCTCGGCTTCAAACGCCTGGAACGTAAAACCGGCAATCCGGCGGACCATGCGATGATGTACGACGGTCATGCCGTAATCGGCCTGTATCAACTGGAATTCACTTCGCCGACCATGGGTTTTTATGTTCATGACCCTGAACAGACGGTGAAGGAGTTGCTGGAAATCGGGATTGAGGTCGAGGTGGAACGCAAAGGGGACAATACGTTCATAGCCGCCTACTTCGATTCCCCCAACGGAGTGCCTGTGCAGATCGCTTCTCTCGATTGGTTCGATCACCCCGGCTCCAGGGAAGAACGGACGAGCAAAATCGGGACGTTCGGGGAGTTCGCGATTGGTGTCGAGTCTCTCGATGAAGCGATTCGATTCTGGAACAGCGTTGGATTGCCCACCCTCGCCGGGCCGTACCAAGGTGAAATGAATTACGCGATCCTGGGTTCAAAGGACTTCCCGGTCGGTTTGCATGAATACCCCGAACCGGCTCCCAATGCGCCGACCTTCTTTTCTCCGGATCAAAAGGAAATGATCGCAACCCTGAAAACGGAAGGCATCCCTGTCACGTGGGAAATGGCCGGTCCGTCCGGGGAGATTGAACATGCTTTGGTGCAAACCCCGAACGGTCACACCCTGTTTCTCTTTACCTGGGAGTTGCCGTAGCCGTCAGTGGTGTTCGCTCATCGCGGTCTTGGGAAGCGGATTCATGCGATGCGTGACAGGACGGGCCTGTATGCGAGAAACCTGAACCGTCACACCATCAGGGTTTGAGCAGAACTACTCCGCGCCCTCCTAAAGGGTAGCCGTCTCGGAGGGTTTTGCTCCACTCGGCGAGATGTGCCGTGCCAGTTCCTGCATCAGCTCTGCACGGCTGAAAGGCTTTCTCAGCAATCCCTTGATCTCCGTAAACACCCCTTCGGGCAGCCCCGAAGCCTGCATTTTCTCCACAGCGGGTGCGGCGGCGGTGACGAGGACCACCGGTACAGCTCGCAGTTGCTCATCCTGCTTCAGCCGACGGTTGAACTCGGTGGTGGGCTTGCCTTCCAAAGTGCCTGAGAGCAGAATCAGAGCCGGGCGCTGTTCAGAAAGCAGGTTCAGTGCAACGTCTTCGGTGTCGGCTTCCTGCGGAATCAGACCGGCATTCTGCAGGTGGTTGCGCAGCAGGCGACGGTTCAGTGGCGCGTCGTCGATGATCAGCACCGTTTCCCCGTTAAACTGCATGCCGACAGCGTCTTCCGAGGTCGGCTCATCACCAAATGCATCGGACAGGGTCGTGCTCTCCACGCCCGGCAGCACGAGGGTGAAGGTGGAGCCTTCGTCCACGCGGCTCTGCAGGTGAAGGTCGCCGCCCATCATGACCGCCAGGCGGCGTGAAATCGCCAGACCCAAGCCGGTCCCCCCGGCGATCTTTGCGCTCTGCACACGCGCCTGTTCAAATGCTTCGAAGATCCGCGCCTGCTCCTCCTCGGCAATCCCGCATCCGGTGTCGCGAATCTGTATGGTGAAGTCGATACGGTCGCTGCTCTGCTCCGACGGTCGGGCCGAGGCGACCAGCTCGATATGTCCCTCATCGGTAAACTTCACCGCGTTGCCGGCGAGATTGTAGAGGATCTGTCGTAACCGGATTTCATCGAGAACGAGCGCTTCCGGTACCTCGGGCGAGACCTCCACGCCGAACTCCACCGGCTTGCCCGCCGATTGAGGGACAAATATCCGGCGTATTTCTTCAAACATCGGCCGCGGCTTCATGATACCGTACTGCAGCTGCACTTTTCCTGCGTCGATCTTCGACATGTCGAGGATATCGTTTACCAGGCGCAGAAGGGTTTTACCGCCGGATTGGACCGCTTCCAGGTGGTCCCGTTGTTCAGCATCGAGCGAACCTGAGGAAAGCAATTCGGTGAAGCCGAGAATGGCGTTCAAGGGTGTGCGGATCTCATGGGAGAGATGAGCGATAAACTGCGCTTTCGCCTTGACCCCGGCCTCTGCGGCGTCCACGGCGGACAGCAGATCCTGTTCATGTTTCGCACGCTGCAGCGCACCCGCGATCAGGTCGGCGATGGTCATTAACGGTGTAATCTCTCGCTGCGACCAGTGGATGTCACGGTGACTGTCGAGCCCAAGGAAGCCGATCACGCGGTTCTGGTAGGACATCGGGACCAACAGTGCGGATTGTGCGCCGTGACGTTCCATCAGCTCGATTTCGGCTTTTGCTTCCACCGGCGGTCGACTGATACCGCCAATCTGTACCGTCTGCAATGCGAACAGCTTCTGAGTGATCCATCCGACACGTTCCACCGGCAGTTCCCATTCGGCGGGATGAAGCATCTCGGTCTCGTTACGTTGCCAGACATGTTCGAGATGATACCGGCTGCCGTGCCGGTCGAGTTGATACAGGTAACAGCGATCCGTGTCGAAATGATGCCCAAGTTGTCCCAACGCCCACTGCAACGTGCCGGAAAGGTCTTTGCAGGGGGTATTGATCAATTCAGCGGAGACGCTGCTGACAAGGTGTTCCAGCGCGAGGCGCTCCTGCATCGCTTCGTCAAAGCGCGCTCGTTCGGTGATATCGCGGAAGGTGAAGAACACGGCCTCGCTATGAGCGAACTCGATTTTCTTGCCGTGGCCTTCGATGGTAAGGGGTGCTTTATCGGATCCTCCCAGTTTGTACGCTTCCAG
>WJJA01000181.1 GCA_014729955.1 bacterium | reverse complement strand
CCTGCATCGAGGTGTGCGTGACCCACACCATCGCCGCGAGAAACGCTGCCAGCTGCCCGGGGCTGACCATCGGGACCTGGTTCTGATACACCGTTACCCCCGCCGCCCACAGCACCAGCAGCAGCGTCAGGCCGTGCCCGAATTTCACCAGCAGATCCTCCAGCCGACGATCCTCCCGCATCGCGACCGAAATCCACAACGCCAGCAGACCGCCGCCCAGCACGAGGAACAACATCGGCAGGACACGGAACAGCAGAACGCTCATACCGTTGCCTCCTCCCGTTTCCATACGTTCCCCGCCACACGAAACGCATCCTTCGCGCAACCGTTCACCGACACTCCCCGGTAGGAAGCCCCGGTGAAGTGCAGGCCGGGCAGGTCATACTCCAGCCGCTCGGTTTCGGCGACACGTGCGAGGTGCCCCAGGGTATACTGTGCGATGCCGTGCGGGTGACGAAATTCGGTTCGGAAACGCGGCTCTTCCCTCACTCCCATCACCGTGCGATGGTCGCGGTGAGCGGTATCATGCAGCCGGTCGACAGACAGGTTCGCGATCCCCGGGTCATGTGCGCCGCCCAGGATGGTGCGAAGCAGTTTGCGGTCACCCGGCGCCTGGCCGGGGAAGATGCTGTCGCTCCAAAGAGTACCGAGGGATCGTATCCCCTCGCTGCGGGGAATCAGCACGCCGAAGCCGTTCAGTGGATGGGCGATTTCATCGGGATGGTGCCCGTGGCAGACAACGTCCACCGGGGCATGCCAAATCGCGCGCAATGCCTCTGCGGTACGGCCGTCCAGATCCTGCACGATCTCCGCGGCGGCATGTGACGGGCAGGCGAGCACCACCTCATCCGCTTCGAAGCGATCCTTTTCCGTGTGAATCATAAAGCCCGCTCCTCCTTCACGAGGGACGAGGCCGGTCACACGCGCGCCCAAGCGAATCGACCCCTGGAACTCATCGGCAATGGCGTCGGGAAGTCGACCCATGCCGTCTCGAAACGTGTGCAGCACGGCACTCGGCCCGGCCGGGCCGCCGCTCTTCGTCCCGGACCGTTTCGCCTCCTTCTGCTTTGCGAACATCGCACGGAACAGGCCGCCGTACTCACGTTCCATCGCCACCATCTTCGGGAACACCGCACCGAGCGACAGCTCTTTGGTATTGCCGGCAAAAATGCCGCTCACCATCGGATCAAGCATGGTGGAAGCAAAGCTCCTGCCCAGACGGCGACGACCGAACTGGTCCACGGTCTCTTCCGCACCATTATGCTTTGCGGGAATTACAAACTCCATTGCCATACGCAGTTTCGCGGACAAGGGGAGGATGTCCGACACGAGAAACTGCGGCGGTTTCATCGGGACCTTCCGCATCGCCCCGCCGTGGTAGATGTAACGGTTCGCGGCGCTTTCATCCGCCTTCATCAGCTCGGACTCGATCCCGAGGCGTTTGACCAGCTCCAGCGTCGCCGGTTCATTGTCGAGAAACCCGTTCGGTCCCCATTCGCAGGTGTAGCCGTCCGCATGGTCGGTCCGTGTCGCTCCGCCGTGCCGGTCATCCGCTTCCAGGATGGTAATGTCGACCGACTCGCCTGCGTCACCTGCATACTCACGGATCATGAATGCCGACGCCAACCCGGCGATCCCGGCGCCGACAACCACCACCGAACGAGACCCTTTGCCTCTATGCTTCATCTTCAATCTCCTTGACAATCTCCAGCAGCGCCTCGGCGAAACGAGCATCGCTGTTGAACGCCGGTACACGTACGAACCGCGCCACGCCGGCGCGTTCTGCCTGCTTCCTTGCGACATCGTCCAGGTCGTACAAGGTCTCCAGGCAGTCCGCGACAAAGCTGAGCGGCATGACCACAATCGGATCGCTGGATTGCGTGAATCGCGCCAGCTCGTCTTCCAGGTACGGCTCGGTCCACTTAACCGGCCCCAGACGGCTCTGGTAGGCGAGCGTCCACTCCATGTCGCGCGGCAGACTGTTCGCCAGCGCCACCGCCGTACGGCGCACCTGGTCGGTGTAGGGATCGCCCCTGCGGACATTGCGCACCGGAATGCCGTGAGCGACGAAGAGTACACGTGCCCCTTCGCCGGCTTCTTTCACCGCTTCACGCAGGTAGCGTGTCTGCAGCTCCAGAATGGCTGGATGCAGCCCCCAGGCAGGCACCGGCCGCAGGATCACACCCTGCCGTGTCGCCGCACGAGTCGCCTCGATCTGCACGGAACCGGTCATCGCACGGGTGTAGTGGGGAAACAGCGGCAACAGGGTGATGCTTTCGACACCCTCCGCACGCATCGTTTCGATCGCTTCCGGGATCACCGGGCGGCTGTATCGATAGGCGAACTCGATACGGCGTGGTTGCCCCTTCAGCTCCGCCATCTCGCGGACTTCACGGGTCAGTGCTTCGGTCCACATCAGCAAGGGTGAGGCGCCGCCGATCGACTCGTATCGTTTTGTGACCTTGTCCAGCCGCCTCGAGACGATCATGTTGCCTACCGCGCCGCGCAACCAACCCGGCACCGGCAGGATCAGAGGATCGCGAAAAATCTCTTTCAGGTACGGTCGGATCTCGTCCGTACCTGCCGGACCGCCCATGTTCACCATCAGGATCGCGTCGGATTTCATCAAAAATTATCCTTCAACTGCGTTTGCGTACCGTGCATTGCTCGGCCGACCAGGGCAGCCCTCCGCGCAAGGCAAGCCGACAACCGGATTCCAGTTGTGTCAGGTCTTGATCCGACGAATTCGAATAGTGACCTGACACATCTACACGAAGGTTTTCCGCGCAGGGCGGTCATCTCCACCCGCTGAGTGGGGCAGGCCTCCGTGCCTGCCGATCGCCGCAGGCGATCCGCACCAACCCTCACACCGTCCGGGAAAACGTCACACCCTCCTGGTCCGGCAAGTACGCGTCAAACGGCATGGCCAGGTTGCGCAGGAACAGCTGCCCGAGTTCGGTCACCTCCAACACGTCACCGTGCGGTACAACCAACCCTTCTTCCTTGTAAGCCTTCAGGTCTTCGATCGTTGAACGCACCCGTTCGACCGTACCGTCCGCAGAATGACCCGCGATGTCCGGCACGCGGACCACCATGTTGCACATCAGGTCGTTGATGAGGTGCTTGCGGATCCGGTCGTCTTCGCTCAAGACATGCCCGCGGTAGACCGCCAGGCCTTCTTCAACAGACTGCTGGTAGACCGACGGAACCGGACGGTTCTGCACAAACATGTCTTCGAACTCACCGATGGAAGACGCTCCAAGCCCGATCATTTCCAGCCCGCGGATGTCGGTGTAGCCCATGAAGTTGCGCCATAGACGGTTTTCCTTCACCGCACGACTGAGCTTGTCCTCCGGCAGTGCGAAATGGTCCAGCCCGATTGCTGTGTAACCTTCACCGCGAAAGTGACGGTTCGCATCCAGCAGCATCCCGAACTTCTCGCGCGAAGCCGGCAGCTGCTCGTCTTTGATCGCACGCTGATGCTTGATCTTCTGCGGCAGGTGGGCGTATCCGAAGGCCGCGACACGGTCCGGT
>WJJA01000025.1 GCA_014729955.1 bacterium | reverse complement strand
CCACCGAGGGCATCAAACCCCTCCTGAAGGCGATTATCCGCTATACGGAAGAGAACTACAGCCGCATTCCGTCCACCGACAATATCGTCGTGGCCAATGGTGCCAAGCAGGCGCTGTTCAACGTCCTCTTCACCCTGCTGAACCCGCAGGACCAGGTGGTGATCCTCGCGCCGTACTGGGTCTCGTATCCGGAAATGATCAAGATGATCCAGGGTGTGCCTGTCGTGGTCAAGCCTGACAACGACAGTTTCCAGATCCAGCTGGAAGACATCGACGACGTGGTCGGCGGCGACACGAAGGCGATCATCATGAACAGCCCGAACAATCCCTCGGGCATCATGTATGACGAAGCGTTTGTGAAAGAACTCGTCGAATACTGCGAAGAGCGCGGCATCTGGCTGATCACCGACGACATTTACCACAAGCTGATCTTCGACGGTCGCAAATGGCCGAATCCCTACGAGTACACTTCGAAGGATCTGGACGATACCCGTATCATTTCGATCAACGGTATCTCCAAGGTGTACGGCATGACCGGGTTCCGTGTCGGCTGGTCGGTGGCGCCGAAGAAGCTGACCGAGATCATGATCAATGTGCAGGCGCAGACCACCTCGACCACCTCGGTGGTGCTGCAGGCGGCGGCGGCCGGAGCGTTGAACGGCGTGCAGTCGGTGATCGAAAACCTGCGTTTGACCATTCAGAACAACCGTGACGTACTGATGCAGGAGCTGAGCACCTTCGACAACATCCGCGTGGTGAAGCCGCACGGCACCTTTTACGCGCTCGCCGACTTTCGTGCGTATGAGCAGGACTCTGTAAAGCTTTCGAAGTTCCTGCTGGAGAAGGCTCTGGTCGTGACCGTGCCGGGCAAGGAGTTCGGTATGGAGGGCTTCCTGCGCATCTCCTACGCCACGACGGTGAAGGATATCAAGGTGGGTGTCGAGCGGATGAAGTGGGCGCTCGATCCGAATTCGCCGAACGAGATCTACTTCGGGGACAAGAAAGTCGTGAGGGACTGGCTGTGAACAACATTCTCAATATCAAGACACCGTGCGAGAAGGAAGCCGAAGCCCTGAAAGCCGACTTCGGCCTCGACAACCACGGTCTCACGAACCTTCGTAAAGCCTACTGGAACCTCACCGACGACGCACTGTACGAAGAGTTCATCTTCCGGGGAGAGGGCCGGCTGGCGAAGCAGGGGCCGATGGTGGTCAACACCGGTGCCCATTCCGCTCGAGCGGCGAACGACAAGTTCATCGTGCGCGAAGCGACCACCGAGGACAAGATCTGGTGGGGCGAGTACAACCGTCCGATCAGCCCCGACAAGTTCGACGGCCTCTGGGAACGTCTGCAGGGCTTCCTGCAGGGACGCGACGTCTTCGTGCAGGATACCTACTGCGGCGCTGACCCGAACTACCGTCTGCCGGTGCGCGTGATTACGGAATTTGCATGGCACAACCTGTTCGCACGCAACATGCTGCTGCATCCGGCCACGGCGGACGAGTACAAGCAGTATGTGCCCGAATTCACCATCGTCGCAGTGCCCTCGTTCAAGGCGATGCCGCAGATCGACGGCACACGTTCGCCCACCTTCATTGCACTGAACTTCGAGCAGAAGCTCTGCATCATCGGCGTGACCGCGTACGGCGGCGAGATCAAGAAATCCGCCTTCACGATCATGAACTACCTGCTGCCGTTGCAGAACGTGCTGAGCATGCACTGCTCGGCGAACATCGGCAAGGACGGCGACGCGGCCCTCTTCTTCGGCCTCTCCGGTACCGGCAAGACCACGCTGTCCGCCGATCCGAAACGCTCCCTGATCGGGGACGACGAGCACGGCTGGACCGACGAAGGCGTATTCAACTTCGAGAACGGCTGCTACGCGAAGGTGATCCAGCTGAACGCCGCCCATGAACCGCAGATTTTCGCCGCGACACGTCGATACGGCACGATCCTGGAAAATGTCGTGATGGACCCGGTCAGCCGGCGGGTGGACCTGGACGATGATGAGTTCACCGAGAACACACGGGCGTCCTATCCGCTCGAGTTCATCGACAACGCCGTGCCGGAGAAAAAAGGCGGCCACCCGAAGAACATTATTTTTCTGACATGCGACGCCTCCGGCGTGATGCCCCCGATCGCCCGTCTGACCGAAGAGCAGGCGATGTATCACTTCATCAGCGGGTACACCTCCAAGATCGCGGGCACGGAAGTCGGCCTTGGCAAGGAACCGGAGATCACCTTCTCCGCCTGCTTCGGCGCGCCCTTCATGGTGCATCACCCGGCCTACTACGCGGAGCTGTTGCGTAACAAGATGCGCAAGTACAACGCACGAGTCTGGTTGGTGAACACCGGCTGGGTCGGGGGGCCGTACGGCGTCGGTGAACGCATCAGCATCCGTCATACACGCAACCTGCTCAACGCCGCGCTGGAAGGCGCGCTGGAAGATGTCGAGTACTACACCGACAGCATCTTCGGCTTCAAGGTGCCGACGAGCTGCCCGGAGGTGCCGGAGAACGTGCTCTATCCTTCCCGTGCCTGGGGCAATGACAAGCTCTACTTCGACAAGTATAAGCAGCTCGCCGCGCGCTTTCTCGAGAACTTTAAAAAGTTCGCGCCCGGCACCGCAGAGGAGGTTGTGCAGGCAGGGCCGAAGGTGAGGTAGTGATTTGTAGAATCGGGTCGCTCATTTTGAGCTGAAGGGTTTGTGAATTTGACGAGTGCCTTCAACTTGTTCTATATGGTGATTGCCGGCAAAACGGTATCCACTGGTTGGTACAACACTCAGTACTAAAATATGAGAGGCCTGAGCAAAAAAGCAGAACAATGCAGCGAATACCTTGAGTGATGATTGACAGGAAGCATAGTTTGCCGTTACATATTGTTTTGCATTGGTTTTAGTTTGTCTGTGAGGGAGGGTCTGCAGGGATTCAAGATGAGCCCAACCGGTTGTGCCCCCTGCCCCCGTACTTCGGTTTGGCTTGCGTGGGGATCGGCCAACCGGTCAGTATCAAGGGTCGGCTTATGCCGACCCTGTTTTTTGCCCGAATATTTCATGAATGGAGAGAACATTCTTTTCTAACCCGAATATTTCATGAATGATGAAAGCGAGCTATGGTAAGGACTGGTTTTACAGGAAGATGTTCCCCAATTTGTCACTTCCTCCCGGCGACGGTTTGTACCCAGACGTAAAAGAGAAAAACCCATTTATTCATTCACCCTT
>WJJA01000180.1 GCA_014729955.1 bacterium | reverse complement strand
GGCAACGTCTTCACCGGGCCCCAGGTAGCGTTCGATGGCGCGATAGTAGATGGAAGTACGGTCACGTTTGAAGGCAGCGATATAATAATCGATGGTCTGGAGCAGATCGATCTCTTTTTCAATGTTGCCGGCGAAACGAATTTCCGTCGGAGCAAAGACCAGATGAGTCTTGCCGGCCTTATACATGTCCTCGTGCATCGCCCCGAAGGTGCGTTCTACGATCCCGGCGTCGGCAATGCCGCGATCCACTGCTTCCAGCACTTTATGATAGTTGTTCGCATAAATAAAACTGACCTTGATATTGAAACGCTCCGCGCTGCGTCGCAGCTCCTCCGAAAAACCGTCACCTTCCAGCATGGCGATGGAACGCCCGTTCAAGTCCAGCATATTGCGCAACTTCAGTCCGTGAGTGACATACACCTGCCCCCAAGTCGACAGCACGGTTTCCCGTGTGAAATCGAGTCGATTCTTCAGCTCCGGGATCAGCGGCGCCGCCGGGACCAGGTCGACTCGACCCGATTCAACCCAGGCGACGATCGAGTCGCGCGGGCCCTTCACATAGGAAAGCGCCCAGCCCTCTTCGGATGCGATCTCTTCCAGTATTTCGCTGAAGATGAAACGAAGAGCGTTGTCTCGCTCGGCAACTTGGGTCTTGTCGCCTTCAATGATTCCCACGCGGATCGTCTCGCCGCAAATCGCATTGACAGGCAGACAAAGCAGCCATATGATCAGAATCGCTGCCGCATGTCGTCCGTCGTTGCGTTGAAGGCGCGGTTTCCGTATGGCGCGTCTCGTCATCGCTTTTCCGCTCCTATCGGGCGGCCGTCAAAGGTCATCTGCCGGATGAGCTGATCGGCGCGGTTCAATGCTGAGTGCGGCAAGGGAGCGTAGTTCAACGGTTCATTGAACGATTGCCCTTCAGTAATAATCCATTGCATCAGCCGCCGCAGGGCCTCGGCCTGGCCGAGGCTGCGCCCGCCGTAGGACTGCTCACGGTAGAAGACCAGCCAGGTAAAGCTGCTGATGGGGTACCCGCCGGGGGCGTCGGTGTTGGTAATCGAGATGCGGGTATCCGGTGGGATATGAACTTCTGCGGCAAGGCTGACGGTATGAACATCCGGCTTTACAAACCGCTTGGAACGGTTCTGCACTTTCGCTGTGGGGAGATTGCGCTCACCCGCGAAGGTCATCTCCAGGTATCCGATCGCGCCCGGTGTCCGTTCGATCAGGTCCGCGACCCCGCGGTTGCCGTCCACACCGTACCCGACAGGCCACTGCAGGGATTTTCCCGCTCCCACTCGTTTTCGCCACGAACGACTCACCTTGTCCAGGTATTCTGTAAAGATGAAGGTCGTGCCGGAGGCATCATGACGATGCACCACGACAATCTCACGAGCCGGCAATGCCTGCCCGCGATTAACCTTCTGTATGCGCTGATCGTCCCAGCGCTTGATCTCACCCAGAAAGATACCGGCGATTAACTCGGGGGTCAGGTTCAGTTCGACCTGCCCGGGCAGGTTGTAAGTGAGCACCACCGCACCAAGACAGGTGGGAAGGTGTACGATGGCCCCTTCTGCGGTCGCAAGCAGCGAATCGCTGAGAAAAGCATCCGTCGCGCCGAAATCGATGCGCTTCTGCAGGAACAACGTTGTTCCCTTGCCCGATCCAACCGCGTCGTAAAGAGTCTTTTGTCCGGTAGCTTCGTTGTAGGCATCGAACCAGGTCTGGTACAAAGGTTGAGGAAAGGTGGCGCCCGCACCGTAGAGTGTGACAGCCGTCACATGTACCGGCCAGACGCAGATGATACCCACCACGATCGCAACGATCATTCTCACTGACACATCCTGCCTTGTTTCGCTTGGTCGTCCAGGAACCAGAGGGATTGTTACAGCCCCGGGTGTCAGAG
Source organism: bacterium (assembly GCA_014729955.1). Classification (GTDB taxonomy): domain Bacteria; phylum Electryoneota; class Electryoneia; order Electryoneales; family Electryoneaceae; genus WJJA01. Next base: position 1,632 of record WJJA01000180.1, on the reverse strand, counting down.
AAGGTAACGCATGAATTGTTAAGAGAAGTTTAGCGCATGAATACGGGTAAATGAAGCTCAATGCATGGTTTTATCGCAAAAACCTGATAATTCTACAGACCTCGACTTACGTATTTCGTCGAGAAACACCGAATTATTCTAATCAGGATTCGAAATCGGAGACCAATCGGCAAGATTGCCGCGAGCCGCCAGCTCTCGGGGATCGGTACCGTCGGCGTTCATCACCCAAAGCGTACCGTTGTACGTGTAGCTGATCTTCATCCCGTCCGGGGTCCACGCCGGGGCAAGGTGATCGCCGGGTTCGTTGGTCAACGGGATGTCCGCATCGCCTGCAGGCGTCATCATCCGTAACTGAAACCCGTTCGCTTCACGACGCACATAGACAATGCGATCCCCGGCCGGAGACCACGCCGGCTCTGCGTTGTAGGTGCCGTCATAGGTCAGACGCAACAGGTTCGCACCGTCGACATCGATCCTATAAATCTGCGGATTGCCGCTGCGGTCGGACATGAAGACAATATCACGACTGGTCGGAGCCCAGCTGGGAGATGTGTCGATCGACGGACTGCGTGTGAGGTTGCGAAGGTTCGCACCGTCCGGGTTGACCAGGTACAGATCCGTTCCCGCGCCGGAGGATCCTGCGAACAGGATCTGTTTGCCGTCCGGAGACCAGGCGGGCGCGGCATCGGTGCCCTGCCTCTGCAACAACGGGCGAATACGTCGTGCATCGAGGTCGGCGATGTACAGGTCCGCATCACGACCGCCGCGGAAGGAGCAGAACACGATCTTCCGTCCGTCGGGCGACCATCCCGGGCTGAGATTGATCGATCCGTCCTTTGTCAACGGCCACCGTTTCGCTCCGTCGAACGACAGCAACACCAATTCCTTCACATCGTTTTCCAGCGCCTGGGAGCAGACGATCCGGCTGCGAAACGGCGGCAGCATGCCCGTCAGGCGGTACAGCAGTTCCTCGGCGGCGGCTTCGGCGGCGTCGTCCGCGTTGCCCTCTTCGATACCGATATCCCCTTCGTAAAAGGCTTCCGTTTCGCCGGGTTCACCCAACCACACCATCGCGGTCATGCGAGGTTGCGTGTTGCCGAACGAGGTCACAAGTTCCATCGGGGGGGTGCCGCGCAGGGTGGTACTGTCTTCGGGCAGATCTTCAACGATCTCCACATACCCTGACCACTTCAAAGCATAGTACAAGCGTGCAGAAAAACGGCGGGCAATCGGGCGGCGCTCCTGCGGAAGCTCGAAGATCCCCTTGTTTCGGACGATCAGGGCGGGACGGTAAAACCCGGTGGAATAGGCTTCCAGCACCACCTCCGGCACATCGCCCGCACGGTTTTGTGCTTGCGCCGGTCGACCGATGAAACCGATCATGGTAAGGGCGCTGCAAGCGAGTACCAGTAAGACTGATTTTGCCTTCACGGACAAGCCGGCCGTTCGTGTCACCTTCCTTTACCCCTTTCCAGAATCCGTGTCAATTCCCTGTGCTCGAGCGACAGACGTTCGTCACGCAGAACCGGGCTGTAAATTCGTTCACGGCGCAGCTCTTCAGGATCGATTTCCGCGATCAACAGCGCCTCCTCATTCAACGCAGCCTGCTGCGCATGAATACCGCCCGGCGAG
>WJJA01000179.1 GCA_014729955.1 bacterium | reverse complement strand
TTACCTGTGGCGAATCACAGTTCAATGCCACCACCAGTTGGAAAACCGCACTGACATATTGGAAGGAGTTTACATCCCATAACCGTCCTGATCTGATTCTTTCCGATATCCAGTTTATCGATGCAACCAGCCCCCTCAGCTACTATAGCCCGGACGAAGATCGCATTCCCACCGGTTTGAGCCATGCCAAAGCCTTCGCAGCGATCAGTCGAGCGCTCGGTGTCCCGATCGGTATGGGCATCCATACCGGTGATCCACTGATCTGGGAAGCCTGCGTGCGCGCGGCTGAGGATCTGGGACGTCAGCAGCGCGTGGACCGTTCAAGAATCGGATTGCTCGCCGCTCACGAAGCGGGAGAACTTGCTGCAATCCTCGGCGATGATTTCTCCCGCCACGACCACACTTCGTCAGAGGGACGTGCTCGCCAACTGCAGGAGGCCTGGCGTTGGTTGGTCGAGCGCACGTCGCCCACGGCCCGGGGGGCTCTGCGGCATGCGCTCGTCAGCTATCGTAAGAAAGTGCTGCAGCAGACGCCCGGGTATACCGGATGCGACACACCCGCAACGAAAGAACAACACATGCCGGGCACCTCTTTGTGTTTTGTTCTGCCCGAAGACTGGCTTGCACTGGCTGCATGGTGCCGCAGCATGCAGCAATCCGATGCACAGAAGCCTTTACGGGAGAACGATCCCGGGCTTCCGCTGGTCGGGTTTCATGAGCAAACCGATAGGATTTCAATTCTATCGCTTTTCTGCGATGCAGACATTGAGGATCCTGAATTGGATCTTGAGATCAATATTGCACGCTATCCGCGATCCCTGCCCGCGCACTGTTACCGCCTGGAAACGGCAAGAGATCCCGCCCTCCCTGATGATAACGGCTTACCGCAAATCGGCCCCTTCATTGTTCAACTCGGGTGGATGAACAAGGCGTATGATCAGGCCTGTGAAGCCCTCGATCGGTTCCCGGCTTTTCCTTCAACCCTTCAAATCCACCTGGGAGATAGACTCCCGTTGGGATCAGATCCCAAGACTACTCGAGTAGCACGCGGACTTGCGGTGATGTTTCAAGTGGTAAGGCGTGATCACGTTAATACTTTGGCCTGGATGGATCTCTATGGTTCGGCTTCCTGGAAGCCTTACAGGGTAAACCACGGCGGACGTAAAGTGATCGGTAGTTTCGAACCCGGGGAGACAGGCCCCACGCTACAGGACACTCTGACCGTTCTTTACCGGTTGATCGCCGACAAGATCGGTATGGGAGAATGGTTTGCCCCCGACGATGTGTTGTGGAACAGCGGCTGGCTTGGTATTGAAGATCTGCGCCCTCAAGCCGTCTGGGTGCAATGGCACTTTATGCGATTGGCCGATATCGGGATACTTCGGACACGCAGATTTCATGAAGAAAGATATCAATTTGTGCGCTCCGGGATTGCCCTCCCAATGGCTTCTCCGCCATTGCCGCGGATGGAAGAAATTCCCTTGGGATTGGAGGTCGTTGGTAGAAACATGGTCGGTTACCTGATGGAAACGCTGGGGTATTCCGGCGCGTACGGCCCCAACAAAGGGGACACACCTCAATTTGTGAACGCAACGCTCAGGGACGCTTTCCAATTGAGGAGCAACGCTTCTGCATCTTCGTTCCGGGAACGGTTTTTCAACGAAGGTCATCCCGACTGGCTGGGCCGCCTGTGTTCGACTTTTGCGAACGAGCAGCTGCGCTGGTACGATACCATGCAGTGGCCCGCGTACCTGGCGCGTTCCGGGAAGTGATTGATACCTCTGAAACCCTCAACAATTAATCACATGATGAAGCCTTGTAGTATCAATACTATCAATACAATGCAAGAGGTACCCTGCCAATTTGGGGGAGCATTGGTGCAAGTCGTTCTGAATATCGAAGCTCTTTTACTTCGGAAGCATTGCCTTTTCCAGGTGAATCGAGGGTCGATCATTGGCTTTCAGGGGCGGGATAAATCGGCAGATCGTATTGGGAGGGTTTGAGCTGCACTGCACCAAATCTCCCCCAAAAAAGGAAAACAGGCCAACCCGATTGGGCTAACCTGTTGTTTTATCGTAGTACGCCGGGAAGGATTCGAACCCTCAACCTTCTGATCCGTAGTCAGATGCTCTATCCAGTTGAGCTACCGGCGCGAAAATCGCTGACAGGCGATGAAGATACGTCGAACGTATCCTCAAATCAATAGAATACACTCGGCTCCGAGTCACTTCGTACCGTCTGACACAGGGTGGTGACTCGTGTGAACAGGCCGCTGCAGATGAATCTGTCCAGACACCAGGCATCTCCGTTGGAGAGAGAATCGATCTCCTGCAAGTATTGAAACCTTCCGTACCCATGCATGGACTTGGGGCAGCTATAAAATCGCCCGCTTTTCGGAATCAGGCGCCGTGGAAGTCCTTCCGTTTCATCTCGCGCACATGCTCCCGCTCCGCCTCGATTTCGCCCAGCAAGGATCGGATCTGATCGAACAGGTCTTGTACCTCCGGCTCGGTCAGCGGACGGTCGTTATCCTCGCCTTCTTTGAGGCGGAACACAAGTTCACCCAGTTGCGCGTAAGTATTTTTAAGCCGCAGTTTCAGTTGGGCGATTTCCACTTCCGAACGGCCGCGTTGCGCGAAGCCGTCCGCAACTTCCATGGCCTGTCCCAGAAAGATCCGACCCTGGGTGCGAATGCGCTCCCATGCGCTGCGGGAGGTCGACTCATTCCAGTCACGGTAGTCTTCGCCGCTATCGGTGCCGGTTTCGTTCGTTTCCTTGCGGCTTTCGTTCTTCTCTTCTGCCGTCATCGTTTCACCCCTTTTTCCTTCATCTTGTGGCTTTGCATAATATACACTCACGGAAGTGCTTCTGCTTTCCCATTCAATAGCCGAGTCCGCTCCCTTCGGGAGGATTCGTTGGACTTGCAGGCTGGAGAGATTATCTTTGAGGCGACATGAACGAGCCGGCGGGCAAGATGCGACGCGGTGTGGATGTATTCCGGAGCCCGCTTCCACCCGGGGGATGATATCTTATTGACCCCATATCGGCAGGAGATCGTTGTATGTGCAGACGCAACCTGTTCCTCGTCCTGTTTTTGTTCGTCTTCGCCGGTACGTCAACGGCAGAGAACACCCTCGCCGTTCAACCGTGGCTCAGCAGCACACCGATCCCGGTGCCGCATGCGTTGATTGACGAGACAGAAGATTTCAGCGCGGTAGAGACATTACTTGGGACACCGCCGGTCGATCCGGGCCGGTTTTGGCCCGCAGCCGGTGAAGAATACCGTATCACTCCCACCAGACCGATTACCATGGGCGTGCCGGCAAACGGACAACTCGCATTTCAACCTCTGCCCGTGGAAGGCTCTACCGA
>WJJA01000178.1 GCA_014729955.1 bacterium | reverse complement strand
GTTCTCCAGCGATGCACGTAGACTTGCGGGCACATGCGGCCCCAGGGAGAAGTTGTAGCGACCGCGCAGATTCACCGTCCACCAGGCAGGAGTGCCGCCGGGAGGTACACGAGGGTCGTCGATCTCGTCCGGCGAGAGATTGTCTTTCTCAAAGGCGAAGCGGCTGTAGAGTTCCACGGCTCCTGTATTCCCAAAGCTTCGCAAAAGGCCGATCCGTCCCATCAAGGGCGGCACATTGTCCAACGGATCGCCGGTCTCTTCGTTCCGACTCCACAGTATTGCCGCAGCACCGTGGATTTCCCATGATGAACGGAATCCAAGCGACAGGGCACCCTCGGCTTCGATACCGCGAATCCAGCCCCTGCCTTCGTTCAGGCGGCTCCAGACTTCGTATGCCGTACCGCCCACGGTAAGGCTGTCAGAACCGTCCCAGGTTGTCGGACCTCGACCGATCAAGTCTTCAAGACGGGTATGGTGCAGGGTCACCTCGTAGTGATAACGGTCTCCGTTCCAACCGGTCCCCGCTTCGATCGATGTAGCTGTCTCGGCGGACAAGTCCGGATTCGGCACCTCATAGTTGTCGCCGCGAGATTCGCCCAGGCGCGCCAGGTCGCTCAGGTTCGGGGCACGATAGCCACGGCTTGCGTTCATACGCACATATGCGCCGTGGGACGATTCGGCCGGATTGCTGAGGGATGACGTGCCGTTCAGGAAGAACCACAACACTCCGAACTGAGCCGCGAACGATGCAAACTTCTGCTCGTAGGAGCCGCCAAGCCTGTTGTTCGCCGGAAGATTGAAGGAGGCGTGGTTCTGTTCGCCGCGCACACCGGCGGAGAACCGCAATCGCTCCGTTGCAGCCCAGTGGTGGCGCAGGAAGAGCCCGGTTGTGAAATAGGTGGAGCCGTCCGGGTAACGTCCGCGAGTATCCGAGGTGACCACGTTCGCCGGCGAAATGAAACGACGTTCGCTTGCGATTTCATCATGATAGACATCCACGCCCGCGACGAGGTAGTGCCGCTGCAATGCCGCACTGCCCTGTAGACTCACACCGAGGGTGTGCACCACATCCAGCTCTTCCGTGCGCGGGTCCGACACAGACTCTTGCGTGATCCGGCCCTCTTCCTGCCTCTGGTACCAAAGTCGTGTCTCTGTCAGCAGCACACGTTTACGTGACCAGTTTTGCTCCCAGCGCACGTAAGTGAGATCGCGCTGTTGCGGGTGGTATTCCCAGAGGAGGTCGCCGTCGATTTCGTATTTGTCGTAACGGGGGATGTGTTCGCGCCTTGCGTGCTGCCATGCGGCGATCAAGTTGGTACGCGGTGCCGGTTTGTATCGAAGTTTGAGATTGAAGGAACGTTGATCGAAACCGGTCGGGGATTGCACCGCGTATGGTGTATAGACGTCCAGTCGTTCCTCGCCGTCCTGTGTTCCCCTCCGCAGGTCGCCCAGCCTGGTAAAACTCGCGCCGCCCAGCATGCCGAGAGTTGCATTGGACCAGTCGACTCCGACATGCGCGGTGCGCTCATGGTCCGCGCTGCCGAACCGGCCGACGGTTCGCAGGCTGAATCGCTGACCCGTTTCCGGCAGGTCGGGGTCAAGAGTCACCAGGTGCACCGCTCCACCTAGTGCATCGGACCCGAAGCGTACCGAGCCCGGCCCCTGCAACAGGTTGACATGATCCAACATGAACGGGTCGATCAGGTTCAGGTATGGGTGGTTCCCCAGTCGGTAAGCGGAGTTGTTCAAGCGGATACCGTCCACGGCCGGAACGATACGATTGGCATCGAGACCGCGAATCACTGCTGAACCGCCGCCGTGTGACGTCTTCTGCACACTGATCGCCGGATTGTCACGCAGGATTTCGGCGGCGGCACGGGGAGTCGCCGTTTCGATTGCCACGGCTCGCAAGGAGCTGCGAGTTTCCGGCCAGGGCTCGGTATGACCGTTCTCCCCAAACCGGGCGGCGGTAAGCGTAACCTCGTGCAGATCGGCATACCGTGGAACAAGGGTTACCGTGCCAATGTCATTGTCGACACCGGCATCCATTTGAATGGAAACGACTTCTGCTCGATAGCCGATATGGGTAACGCGAACCCGGTAGCTGCGAACCGCTTCCCCGGAATCCGAACCGCTTGGAGTGGTGTGCATGTTTCGTAGCGAAATGGTGAAGCGACCGTCCAGGTCTGTGCCTGCGCCCAGCCCGGATGGTTCACCGGCCGGGGTCAATAGCTCCACCGCAGCGCCGGGGACGGGACTGTTTCCGTCATCCGCGACACGACCTGTCAAGGATGTTTGGGCTTCAGCCCCGACGGGGATAAGGCAGACAAGAACCGCGATCAGTGCTATGCCGGCAAACCGTGCGTGTTGGATCGTCAATCTTTGCAACTCCCGGAAGTCGAACCTGCTTGCATGGTTCTCACCCGTCAATCTCAAGGAAGGTTTCCTGCAAAGCAGACGTTCGTGTCACCAAACGGCTCGGATGGTGCAAGATACGTGAAACACCGGGGCAAGATGCAACATCAGGCAAGCCGGTTGTCCCATGCCTGTGCGGGCACGACCGATTGTTCTGCAACACTACACTCCGGCAGACGGGTTCATGCTCGATTCTGGGTGCCTGAAGCAGGATGAGATTGACGATATGACCAAACGTTCGCCCGTTCCCTTTCTGTGATGCTTCAACTTTATTTACACGGCAGAAACCGTACGGTATTTTCCATTTCATCCAGCACCTGGTCAAAGGCATGGAGGACGTAATCGATGTCGTCCGATGTGGTCTCATGCGACAGCGACAGGCGAACCGAGCAGTGTCCTTCCTCCGTCGAGCGTCCCATGGCCATCAGGACATGAGTAGGCTCGGGCGAACCCGATTTACAGGCCGATCCACTGGAGAGCGATACGCCCTTCTGATCCAGAGCCACCACCACTGCTTCGCCCCGCAACCCTGGAAGGGTGAGGTTCAGGGAGTTCGGCAGGCGTTTGCTTCTGTGTCCGTTCAGCGATGCGCCGGGAATCCGTTCACGGATGCCGTCCTCGAGG
>WJJA01000177.1 GCA_014729955.1 bacterium | reverse complement strand
GAAAAAGACCTGCGGGACAGACATGACACGGAACTGCTGGGCGAGGCCGGGTGCTTCGCCGACATCCACCTTGCGAACCTTCGCCTTGCCGTCATAGGTCTGCGACAACTCTTCCAGCATCGGATCGAGCTTCTTGCAGGGACCGCACCAGGTCGCGCCGAAATCTACTACCACAAGGCCTTCCGCCTTCAGGACTTCATTTTCAAAATCTGCATCGGTTACCTTGACCATCGAACTCTCCACTTGCGCGTCTATCGTTGCCGTTTTCGGGCTGTTTCCCTGAAACGCCCGTCAGGTTATTCCGTTCCCGTTTGGAATAGAGACGCCTGCCGGGAACCGGTAGGCGAAAACTGAAAATACTGCTCTTGCCCTCTCAATTCAATCGGTATCATCGGGCGGGGAGCGTTCCCGCGAGAATGCCCTTTCGGTGTAGTCCAGGTCCATCGTGCACAGCTGCTTTTCCGTCTGTCGTGGAACGTGTCACCAAGCCTGGATAGCCTATACGGCATCTTCCACAACAACCTGTAACTCACTTGTTCTGTGGCATGCCGGTTGCCTGCACGCTACATTGACGATGTCATCGAAGTGAATGTTGAAGAAACGGTCGCCTGATGTTCTCTATGAACCGTGCACCAATGCAGGAGCCCCATGCCCGAGCTGCCTGAAGTGGAAACCATTGTCCGGTCCCTGCGTCCGTTTGTCGAAGGGCAAACGGTCAAACGTCTCGAACTACTTCATCCCCGTATTTACCGCCACAGCAATCCTGATGTACTGCGCAACGCGGTTGAGGGCAGAGAAATCGAGAGGCTCACACGTCGCGGCAAGTACATCCTGTTTCACACGGGGAAAGGCCGTGGGGGCGCCCTGGTCGCCCATCTGCGGATGTCCGGTCGTCTGCTGATCGGGGAGGTGCCGGACGATCACCCGCATCTGCGCGCACGGTTTCAATTCGACGACGGCAACCGTCTGCATTTTATCGATGCACGCACCTTCGGGACGCTCTTTACAAACGGGTCGGATGCGCCGGACGGCTTTCGTACCCTGGGCGTTGAGCCCTTATCTTCTTCGTTTACAGCGCGGCGTATGGCGGCACTGTTTCATGGTCGCAGAGCCGGCGTGAAGGTGCTCCTGCTGCGGCAGGATCTCATCGCCGGGATCGGCAATATCTATGCGTCCGAAGCGTTGTGGCTCGCGCGGATTCACCCGCTCACACCGGGCGGTCAGCCGGCGTTTGCGGAGATCAAGCGACTGCACCGTGAATTACGGCGTGTGCTGCGACGTGCAATCGAGCAGATGGGCACCACCTTTTCCGACTACCGTCGCCCGGACGGCGAGCCCGGCGAGTTCGGCAATGAACTGCTGGTCTACGGTCGTGCAGGGCAGCCTTGCCCGCGCTGCAACACAAGCATTGAACGGGTTTTTCATCATGGACGAAGCTCTTTTTTCTGCCCACACTGCCAACACCCAGCGAGCCGCGGTTGAAGGCGAACGTCTTCTGCCGGACGGTTCGCGCCTGGTGTGGGCGCTTTCACGCAGGGAATTCGGACCGATGTCCTTCCGTGGACACCCGGAATGGGACGTTGCGCACAATCGGATGCAGTTTCTTCGCATTCACGGCTCCACGCTTGACCAAACGGTCTCTCCCCTGCTCGAGCACACATCGAATGTACGTGTGGTCACCCGTGAAGACAGACGCAAAGGCGCACGAGAAGCCGAGACGGCGTTTCACCCGGTTGACGGTCTTGTGACACGGGCGGCGGATGTTACCCTGCTGACCACGCATGCGGACTGTCTGCCGATCTGGATGGTTTCGCCTTACAGCGGCTGGATCGGGCTGGCGCATGCAGGCTGGCGTGGAATCATCGCCGGTATCGTAAGCAACCTTGTGGAGGCGGTACCGACGGGTGAGCGGAACGGATTGACCCTGGGCATCGGACCCGGCATTTCCAGCGGCGCCTACGAAGTCGGTGCGGAGGTCGCCGACAGGTTCCGAACGGACGACCTTGTTGCTGATGCCGTCGCTGAACGGGACGGCCGATATTACGTCGATCTGGCGGATGCGGCTCGTCGGCAGGGGGAAGCCGCAGGTGCAGATGTGGACCTGAGCATGTTCAAATGCACCTACGAAACACCCTATCTTAGTTCCTACCGTCGCGACCGGGAGGCATTTCACCCGATGGCGGCGATTATCACACGAGTGAGCGGTTGATTACCACCTTCGGGGGATCCATGTTCGCCAAGACCTGGACGGTTGCATTGCAGGGCATCGACGCCACGCTTATCGAGGCGGAAACACAGTTGGAAAGCGGGATGGAGCGCATGACCCTGGTCGGCCTGGCCGGGACGTCCGTGCGTGAAGCGATCGACCGCGTGGAAGCCGCGATCAAGAACGCGGGCTACATTTTCCCCCGTAAACGGACGACAGTGAATCTCGCGCCGGCCGATCTGCGCAAGGAGGGTTCCGCATTCGACCTGACCATCGCCGTGGGACTGCTGGCGGCCAGCGGGCAGATTGACGGCGATGTGCCGGACCGGTACGTAATGCTGGGCGAGTTGTCGCTGGACGGCAGGCTTCGGCCGGTGAAAGGTGTGCTGCCCGCAGCCCTGGCGGTGCGAAGGTTCGGCAACCGTGCGCTGATTGTACCGGAGCAGAACGCCGACGAGGCGGCGGTGGCAGAAGGCGTGGATGTCTACCCCATGGCCACCCTGCGTGATGTGGTTGATTTTCTCAACGGTGAGGATGTGGTCGATCCTTATCGCATTGACATCCGTGAGCTGTTTGAGCGCGAACGGCGTTACGAGATCGATTTCAAGGAGGTGAAGGGGCAGGAACGGGCGAAGCGTGCGCTTGAAATCGCCGCCGCCGGCAATCACAACCTGCTGATGATCGGCCCTCCGGGCAGCGGCAAGACGATGCTGGCGAGACGTCTGCCGACCATTCTGCCCGACCCGACGCTGGATGAAGCGCTGGAAACCACGCAGATCCATTCCGTCGCAGGCACTTTGAAACTCGGCACGGCTTTGATGGCGACACGTCCCTTCCGTGCACCGCATCATACGATTTCAGATGCCGGCCTGATCGGCGGCGGTACGGTACCGGTTCCGGGTGAAGTATCGCTTGCACACCGTGGGGTGCTGTTCCTGGATGAGCTGCCCGAGTTCAAAAAATCCACGCTGGAAGCGATGCGTCAACCGCTCGAGGACGGCGAGGTGACCATCGCTCGTGTCGCTTCGACGGTTCGTTTCCCCTCCAACTTCCTGTTTGTCGCCGCGATGAATCCATCGGCGAGCGGCTATTCGGACGACCCGCGCGGGGATTACCTTGCACGCCAGGGCGCGGGTAACCGACGGTCGCGTATTTCCGGACCGCTCCTCGACAGGATCGATCTGCATGTGCCGGTGCCCGCGGTGAAGGCAGAAGAGCTTACCTTGAAGGACGACGGTGAACCCTCCGCCTCGATACGGGATCGTGTCATTCTTGCACGGGAGCGTCAGCTGCTGCGGTACCGTGAGGTCGGCATCTTTTCCAACGCAGAAATGAACTCCAGGCATATCAAGACGCTGGCGAAGGTGACAGAGAAGGCGGAGAAGGCGCTGCAACAGGCGATCCGTCGGTTGAATCTTTCAGCGCGCGCGCACAGCCGTGCGATCAAGGTGGCACGCACCATCGCGGACCTGGCGGGGCGTGAAGAGATTGTCGAAAGCGACATGCTGGAAGCGGTGAGCTTCCGCGACCTGGACCGTGAGGCGATGGAATGAGCGACAGCGAGTTCAACCTGTTTCAGTGGCTGCACGATGCAGCCGAACGTGAACCCGATCCGAGCCGCCTGGTGTGGGAAGACACTCGTATGCGGTGGAGCCTGATCGAACAGCAGGCGCGCCGTCTCGCGGGCGGTCTCTCGAAGATCGGAGTACGGGAGGGGGACCGTGTCGCGGTCATGCTGCCGAACATCCCACCCTTCCTCGTCGCGGAATTCGCCTCGCTGTTGCTCGGTTCGATCGTTGTGCCGGTGCATGTCAATACACGCAGCGAGGAGCTGGGTTACCTGCTGGACGACAGCGAGGCGAAGGTGCTGATCTCCTGGTCCGGCTATCGTGATGTCATTGACGACGCCCTGCAGCAGACCGAAAGCCTGCGCCACCGCATCGAGATTGATGCCGGTGAAGGCGCTCTCGATTTCGCGGCCTT
>WJJA01000176.1 GCA_014729955.1 bacterium | reverse complement strand
GCAAGATCGCGCTGGCGGAGATCGAAGCAGAAGAGGAGTGACATCAAGCTTTATCCGCTCCGAGAGACCATTAGCCCGAATATTTCATGAATGAAGATAACATTCTTTTCTAAATACTATATTAACAAAAAGATAATGTAACGCTGTACAGGTTTTCTCTGACACAGATTGTGTCCAGGCCAATCTCATCTATTCATTCGCCCTTCGGGCGGTCCCAACTGCGTCATCTGCTTTGTTGCGAAGGATTCGCGGTATGGCATACAGCTTCATTCTTCGCGCCTCACATCTGACGCAGTTTGAACTCGTGAAATATCCGGGTTAGATCTGACGAAATGCATCCACGGAGCGTTGCGGATATCCGGGACTGACCCCTGTTCGATCGGAGTCTGTCCCGTTTTTTGTTTTGACAGGCTGAGCGTGGAGGTCCCCGCCCGCTCGGGCAAATCGTGGACTGCATGATACGCTGCAGGCGCCGAGGCAGCCCTGGCTTGTGCGCCTTTGGCGCAGTCGCTGATGACGGGGAGGTTGTTCGACGGATGATCCTCTTTGCCGATTGGGGCAGGCGTCCCTGCCTGCCTTTCTCCGCAGGCGATTCCTTCTACCGCCTCAAATCAACCCGAGCCAAGGCTCGGGCCACCCTGCCACCGCCTTCATGAGACCACGGCTGGGCGTCGGGCCGGCGGACTATAGGTTGTCCGGTCGCCCGGTCTTTTATTTATCGCTCGAACAGTTGCACAACTCCCATCGGAGCCGTTTGCGCTCCCACACCCCTCATTCCGGAGACAGATTTGCTATTCTTCCGTTGCAGGGAACCGGAACGCCCCGGAATTGTTCCATTCTTTGGCAGCATGCAAGCACCATACATCGACGAATCGCACCATGACTCATACCAATCGAGACTCCCAAACAGACTCAAAGACCGGCCGAACGGTGAAGGGTCCGGTCGCACGGCTTGAAGGCATACGCAAGATTTACACAGTCGGCGGTACGACTGTCGAAGCGTTGAAAGGGATTACGCTGGAGCTGGATCACGGCCTGACGGTCTTCTCCGGTCATTCCGGCTGCGGCAAGTCCAGCCTGATCAACATTCTTGGCGCTTTGGACGTCCCCAGCAGCGGCACCGTCGAGGTCGGCGGGATACGAATTGACCGGCTCGATGAAAAGGGTCTCGACGATTTCCGCCGCAATGCGGTTGGAATCGTGTTCCAGTTTTTCCACCTCATCCCGACGCTCACCGTGGAGGAAAACGTCGCGCTGCCGGCAGAGCTGGCGGGCGTGAAGCATCGAGACGCCGACAGCCGTGCGCGTGAACTGCTCGAGCAAGTCGGTTTGACGCACCGTATCGGGCATCGTCCTCATGAGCTGTCCGGCGGCGAGATTCAGCGCACTGCCATCGCACGAGCCCTGATCAATGGTCCCACGCTCGTGCTTGCCGATGAACCCACCGGCAACCTCGACCTGGAAGCGTCCGGACGTGTGATGCAGATGCTGGCAGACATCACCGAACGCGAAGGCGTCTCCGCGATCGTTGCCACACATGACCCTGAGGTGGTGCAGCGAGCCGACCGAATCGTAAAACTGCAGGACGGCCGGGTGGTGGACGCATGAACCGTCAGGGCATACCTGCCTACTTCCAGGTGAACGGCAGGCTGCATTACGGGCCGTTGTTGCGCTTGATCGTACGCAGCCGGCTGGATCGTCCCGGGCGCACGTTACTGGCGATCGGCGGCATTGCGCTGGGGGTGGCGGTGCTGCTGGCGGTGCGTGTCGCAAATTACACCGCGGTCGAAGCGTTCAGCCGTGCGCTGGAAATCGTGAACGGACGAGCCGATGTCGAGGTGTACGCCGAAGGTAGCGGCATGATCCCGCCCGACCTGTATCACCGGTTTACCCTGATGGAGGGCATCGAGCACGTCGCGCCGACCTTTTCGATCCGTGCACGTGCCGGCGAAGAGGAACGCAGTGTCCGTGTGATGGGCGTGGACCTGGCGATCGACTCCGAAATGCGGCCGTGGTACGAAGCGGAATTGGGTGAAGACGACAATCCGCTCGAGCTGTTCGTGACTCCCAACGGCGTGCTCATGATCCCGGACCTGGCCGCTGAGCTGGGGATCGAACCGGACGATGCTTTCCCGTTGCATTTCGGGGGACGCACCGACACGCTCAAGCTGATCGGGCTGCTGCAGGGCGAGGAGATCAGCAAGGCGAAATCAGCGGACCTGATCGTAATGGACCTGCCGCGCGCCTGGCAGCTGGCGGGCGGTCCGAAGGGACTGCACCGCATCGACCTGATGTTCGAGGAGAGGACAGACCTGGAGGCGGCGACCGAAGCGGTGCGCGCCATGCTGCCCCCGGGCATTGCCGCTGACCGTGCCGGCTGGAAACGTCCCCAGTCGCAACGCCTGATGAAAGCGTTTCATCTGAACTTGACGGCATTGTCGTTCGTCGCGCTGCTCGTGTCGGGATTTCTTGTGTACCAGACGGTGACTACCGGCGCGCTGCAAAGACGGCAGCTGGCGGGCGTGCTGCGCGGGGTCGGCGCGTCCAAAGCGTTTGTTCTGCGCCTGTTCATGGTGGAGGGGGTGTCGCTCGGGGTGTTGGGCGCGGTTGCGGGGGTGCCGCTGGGAATTGCTTTGGCGGGCGTAACGACGACTGCGGTACGGCGCACGGTCTCCACGCTCTACCTCGTGCATGGTACCGAGGAGATGTTCATACCACCTGAAGCGATTGTTACCGCGGCTCTCTTGGGGCTGGTGACAGCGTTTCTCAGCGTGCTGCCGGTGGCATTGGAAGCGGCGCGTGTGCCCCCGCGTGAAAGCCTCTCGCAACAGGTGCTGGAAGACCGGATGAGGCCGGGGCGCACGGCATTGATCGGGCTGATTGTGATAGCCCTCGGAAGTCTGCCGAGCCTGTTTCCCCCGGAGGGGTTGCCGGTGCAGGCAGGGTACTTCTCGGCGGCGATGTGGGTGTTCGGCGCGGCTCTGGCGACACCGTGGCTGTTGGGTCTGTTTCACAGCGGGCTGGAGCATCTGCCCGTTCGTGCGATCAGCGCACCGCTGCGGTTGGCGCTGGATGTGCTGGTACGGTCCCGCCGACGCACGACCCCGGCGGTCGCCGCCCTCGCCACCGCTGTCGCGATGTGGGTATCCGTCGATATGATGATTAAATCGTTCCGCACGACCGTGGACAGCTGGGTCACCAGCACCGTTACCGCCGACCTGATCGTCACCGGATCCGGGTCCTTCCAACTGGGTGAAGCCGAGCTGCTGCCGGAAGGTGTGTTTGAGGCGCTGCAGCAGGCGGAAGCGTTCGAGGATGTGGACGCATTTCGCCACGTGCAGGTGAATGTCATGGGGCATCCCGTGCTGGTTTCAGCGGTGCATATGCCGTCCGTACGGCACCAGGAGCGCATCCAGCTCCTGCCGGGGCAGCCGGCCGACCCGATGGAACCGCTCGCGCGGGGAGAGCCGGGCGCGATCGTGAGCGAACCGATGGCGTTTCGGGAGGGTCTTGAGGCGGGTGATTCGCTCACCATCCCGACCCCAAGCGGTCCGCAGACCATCCCGGTCAATGCGATCTTCTATGATTACAGTTCCGACGCCGGCATGGTCCTGGTGGATCGTACCTGGTTCAAACGACACTGGAACGACGGCCGTCCCGAGTCGGTGGCGATCTACCTTCCGGAGGGGATGAGCCTGGAGGAGGGGCGTGAGAAAATCCGTGCAGCCCTGCCGGAAGGGGTAACCACGGAGGTCTTTTCCAACCGGCAGCTGCGTGACCAGGTGCTGGTGGTGTTCGATCACACGTTCGCGATTACTTACGCGCTGGAGGCGGTGGCGATTATCGTCGCCCTGCTGGCGGTCGGCGGCGGAATGGCGTCGCTGGTGGCAGAACGCACCCGCGAGTTGGCGATTTTGCGTGCGGTGGGCGCTTCGACACGGCAACAGCGGACTCGTGTCCTCTACGAAGCCGGCCTGTTGGGCGGTGCAGGCTGGGCGGTCGGGACCGTGCTCGGCATCGTGCTGAGCATGATTCTCACCTTCGTGGTGAACAAGTACTCCTTCGGCTGGTCGCTGATGTTTCGCCCATGGGAGGGACCGTACCTGACCTCGCTGCTGTTGATCGTTCCGGCGGCGCTGGTGGCCGGCTGGGTGCCGGCGGCACGGGCGGCAAAGGTACCGATCGCGCGGGGGGTGCGAATGGAATAGTTGCGGCATTGTCGCAACGGCGCGAACCTGGTCTACGCCGGTATCAACCATGGAGAACGGGTGTGGGAACTCCCTTCAAGCTCTACTACGACCGCCGCCTGGCGGAACTGCTGGCCGATAAACTGACGACTGCCGGCTATCAATCGTTCGACCGTGAACGGTTCATCGTTTCGATTGACCGTGGAGTTGAACCGTTGGAGCTGAAAGCGCGTGTGGATCTGATCGCGGAAACGCTCGCCGAGATTTTGCCGGGTGACTATGTGGAAGCTTCCGCGATTCTGCACCGCACCCTCGGCCCAAAGCTTGAAGGTGAGAAAGGGATGTTCGATACGGGGTACTGGTTGTACCCCATCGGACGTTTCATCGAACGGTACGGGTTGGGGCACTTCGAGCTCTCCATGACGCTGATCGCAGAGTTGACACAGCGGTTCACCGGTGAGTTTGCCGTTCGACCGTTCATCGAAACCTCGCCGGAACACGCACTGGAATGGTTCGAACGATGGACACGTCACGAAAGCGTTCATGTGCGTCGTCTGGCGTCGGAGGGCCTCCGGCCGCGTCTGCCGTGGGCGAAACGACTGCGAGCATTCGAACGAAACCCCGCATCCGTCTTCGATATCCTGGATATGCTCAAGGACGATCCCTCCCGGTTTGTGCAGACCTCCGTCGGGAACAATCTGAACGATCACAGCAAGGATCACCCCGCCTGGACACTCGCCTGGATCGGAGAACGGATGGACGGCATAACGCCGGCACGGCAGTGGATTTTCCGGCACGGGCTTCGGACCATGCGAAAGGCAGAAGATCCACGCGCGGTAAACCTGCTGGAAGAATTGAAGACCGGAAGGGGCGGTGCGAAACAATAAAGGCGGGTGGGAGTTTTGCCTCTGCCGCCCCCTGCAGACCTTGACTGCTTTCCGGGAAGGCATCTACCTTAACAATCTTGCAGCATAAACGGGGCGTAGCGCAGTCCGGTAGCGCATCGGCTTTGGGAGCCGAGGGTCGCCGGTTCGAATCCGGCCGCCCCGACCCTTTCCGGCGGGGGATAGACACCACGAATGTCACGCACCTCGCTCGCGAATAGCTGCGCCGGTAGCTCAACCGGATAGAGCAGCGGCCTTCTAAGCCGCAGGTTCAGGGTTCGAGTCCCTGCCGGCGTACAAGCGCTTCGGTGAAGAGGTGTCAAGCGGGTTGATGGATGCAGTTTGGTCCAGCTGTCAGCCCAGGACGGATATCATTCACCGCAGGGTATGTCTTCGTACTGTTGGCGAATATCTCTTCCGATGCCCCGCCGAATGTCCGAGGATTGATCCGTCAGGTAGAGAAAGTACTCCGGATCATTGTCGCAGTTTGATTTGTGGCATTCCTGCCGCGGATGATGGTGAACCGTGTCCCGAAGGTTTTCTCCCTCAAAAATGTCCAGCAATTCCAGTTTGCCGACTTCAACCCTGCAAATAACGGCAGCCAGCCCCGGCTTCTGCGGAATCTTATGGTACGGGACAGGGCCGTTGAAGTCATGCCAACCAATCGTCAGTTCCATTGTCCGATTCCCTGTACGATACTTGCACACCATTGAACCTGAGGATCATTGACACAGGCAATGTCAATCAATTGTAATTTGATACAGCCGAGACCGGAAAAGGAAGATCTCTTCGAGCAGGTGCATGCGCTTCTGCTGTACGCGACGACAGACGGGTTCATTCCTGTACATCCCTGTTGAAAGCTTGTAAGTCATTAAAGACTTGTCGGATGGAGGTTCAAGAGTCTTCGCCGCCAGACGCTCGGCGGTTCTGAGAGCAGTTGCCTGGGGGTACCCCCTAAGGGGGGTAGGGGGCAAATGACCAGCCCGAATGTTTCACGAGTTCAAACTGCGACAGGTAGCAGGCGCGAAGGATGAAGCTGTATTGCCATACCGCGAATCCTTCGGAACAAAGCAGATGACGCAGTTGAGACCGTCCGAAGGGGGAATATATAGATGAGTTCGGCTGTTCAGAGAAAATCTGCATAGAGTGAGAGTAACTTATTGTTAATATAGTTTTTAGAAAAGTGTCTTCTCGCCAATCATGAAATATTCGGGCTAGCCTCAGTTACATGCCACTCTCCAGCAAACCCGATCCTGATGTCCCATCCGGGTCCGTCTCCTTTTCGAGACGTTTTGTATTCAGCCATTTGCACCCTTTCCCAAATCAGCGCATCCTATGGGAAGGAAACGATGAATTCCCCGCATCCGACCTGATGGATCGGGAAACCAAACGATACGACTGGAGAAGAGAGATGGGTTTGCTTCGCGACAGCGATAAAGAAGCGGTGAAAGAGAGACTGGAAGGTATGACCGGGAAAGTCAAGTTTGTCTATTTCACGCAGGAATTTGAGTGCCAGTTCTGCCGTGAAACCGGCGAATTGCTGCAGGAAGTGGCCGATCTTACGGACAAGATCGACCTGGAAGTCTTCAACTTCGCGAACGACGAAGAAGAGGTGAAGAAATACAACATCGACAAGATTCCGGCACTTGTGATGCTGGATGAGAGCGAAAAGGACTATGGTATCCGGTTCTACGGCATCCCGTCAGGGTATGAATTCGTGACGGTTCTGGAAGATATCCTGATGCTGTCCGCCGGCGATTCCGGCCTGTCCGAAGAGGCGAAAGAGGTTCTGGCGAAACTTCAGCAGGATGTTCACTTCCAGGTCTTTGTGACCCCGACCTGCCCGTACTGCCCGAACATGGTCAAGCTGGCCCACCAGATGGCGTTCGAATCAGAGAAGGTGCGCGGCGATATGATCGAGGCGAGCGAGTTCCCGCATCTGTCGATGAAATACCAGGTGCAGGGTGTGCCTCGCACGGTGATGAATGAAGAGCACAGTCTCGAGGGCATGGTCCCGGTCGACATGGTCCTGGAAGAGATCCAGAAAATCGGGTAGGGCTCGAGATCCTGCCGGCGCAGAACAATCCCGGCAGGATCGGCGGGCTGGTTGCCCGTTGAAACATGAAGCACGGTGGACGGAAAGATCTGCACCCGTCGAGGTTGAGGCGACCTGTCGGCTCTGGCGTGAACGGGGGTTGGGTTTTTACCTTCTAAGATGGAAAAATCTCAACCCTCAACCGTACAGAACTCGTCGGAACCGTTGGACACCGACGGTCTCGCCCTTGAGCGTGACCGGATCGAACGCGCCCGGCAGGGCGATCGCGGAGCACTCGCGGAGATTGTCACCGAGCACCAGACCAATGTGTACAATCTGGGTTTGAAGCTGACCGGTGACGAGCATGAAGCGGAGTGCGTGCTGCAGGATACCTTCCTGAAGGTGTTCGAGAAGATAGGTGAATTTCGCGGTGACAGTCGTCTCGGCACCTGGATTCACCGTATTGCGACCAACATCGCACTGATGAGGTTGCGCAGCAAAAAGGGCAAGTTCTTCGTGCCGATCTCCGAAGAGCCCGAGGAAAACGAGAAGCAGACCGATATCGGCCATATCGCCGAATCGCCCGCGCTCAGCCCGCTCGAAACGACCCTGAACGATGAACTGCGTAACCGTATGGAAAAGGCGATCGTAAACCTGCCGCCTCACCTGCGGACGGCATTTGTACTGAAGGATCTGGAAGGCTTTTCGCTTGCGGAAATCTCCGAAGAGGTCGAAAAATCCGTGTCGGCGGTGAAAGCGGATCTGCACCGTGCACGTGTACGGCTGCGCCGTGAGTTGGCGGATTTCATGGAGGACGGCTCCCATGCATGAACATATAGAAACTCCCTGCCCGGAAGGGGCGCCGTGCGCGAAGGTGCTTGACAATCTTTGCGACATCCTGGAAGTCCGTCTCGGCCACACCGAGGGAACCGCCGCCTGCCGAAAGATGATCGACCACGTTCGCAACTGCCCGACTTGTTGGGCGGAGGTGGAGTCGCTCTGCAAGACGGTCGAGTTGTGCAAACAGCTGCCCGGACGTCATGTACCCGGCGAG
>WJJA01000175.1 GCA_014729955.1 bacterium | reverse complement strand
GTTCAAACTGCGTCAGATGCGAGGCGCGAAGAATGAAGCTGTATTGCCATACCGCGAATCCTTCGCAACAAAGCAGATGACGCAGTTGGGACCGCCCGAAGGGGGAATGAATAGATGAATTCGCTTTGAAAACATTCTGTGCCGAAGCAAAACCATATAGCGCGACACTATCATATTGTTAATATAGTATTTAGAAAAGAATATTTTCTTCATTCATGAAATGTTCGGGTTAGGACCCGTTTGAGTGTCGGGTCACACCCCGCTGACGAAGGCCAAGACCCGACACAACGTTCCAATGAATGCCGGATGGGGACGGGTGGAAAGATCTGTATTTGGCAGTGATGCTGTATTTCGCCCTTGAGCCTGTAAAAAACTGTAGGGTCAATCGAACCGTAAAAAGGCAGGCTACATGTTCGGTCACCCTAACCTTGAGTGAATAGGGCTTTCTCGCGCCGGCAGGGAGACCGCTGCACTTCCACTCACTATTTGGTACTTGATGTTTATTCGTGACTTGCCCCGGGAGAACGAAAAGGACCGATTGTGTTAAAAATGGACCATCCGATAAAATAATTTGTTTATTTGGTAGAGGAACGTTATGGAGCAGCTTATATTGTTAGCAGGAATTCGAAGTTTCAAAACATCATCGGCGACTTGCAGGGAGACGAAGGATGCGAAACGGGATACGCACGGCGGCAGTTGCGGCAGGGATGCTGCTCCTCGCAACAGCGGGCCTGGCCACACCGGAATATGCACAACGCTACAACCAGACCTGCGGATTGTGTCATCATAATCCCACGGGCGGCGGGATGCGGACCCTGTACGGTGCGCAGTTTTTCTCTTACACCGATCTGCCGGTCAAGCCGATGACCTTTGAAGAGGTGGAGAAGGTTCAGCCGAAGCTGAGCGAAAATGTACAGGTGGGCGCGGATTTTCGCGGTATCTACTGGAATCGCAATGATTTTGACGGTTCCGATGATGATGCAGGCGACAGCAACGATTTTCAATTTATGCAGGCGGATCTCTATGTCGCGTACATGGTGAGCGACAAGAGTCTGCTCTATCTGAATGTATCGGATAACGGCACCCGGGAGGCGTTCGCCCAATTCAGGGCTCTTCCCTTTGACGGAACCATTCGTGCGGGACGCTTCACGCCGGCCTTCGGCTGGAAGTTTCCGGATCACACCATCTTCACCCGTCGGTTTACCGGGTACGGTTTCCTCGAAGGCGCGAGTGCAGCTTCATATGACACCGGCGTTGAAGCAGGGATCTACCCACAAGGCTGGGATGCGACGGTGGGAGTGTTTAACGGTGGTCGGGATGCCGGTAAGACTGTGGTTGCACGTCTTGCCAAACGCCTCGAATTCAATCCGTTCAAGATGACTCTCGGAGGCAGCTACCGTTACGAGGACTGGGGTGGGGGCGGCGATTTTTTCCCGACCTCTTACGGCGGTTTTTACGGTTTGCAGTGGGGTCGCCTGGCCTTCCTTGGGGAGGTCGATGCGATTGAGGAAACCGCCGATGTGATGGGCCTGGTGTCCACCCAGCAACTGCGATACATGCTGCAGAGAGGTATTTATCTCAACAGCTGGTATGAATATTTCGATCCGGACATGGACACCGCGAGCGGCTGGTTCTGGCGTGCCCGGCTGGGTGTGGAATACATCCCGCGCGGCTACATGGCGATCAGCCCGTCGTTTGAATGGAATCGTGACGATACGGGCGCTGAGTACGGACTTGGTGTCCTGCAGTTGCATCTTTGGTTTTAAAGGAAAGGAAGCATAGAGATGAAGACCATGCACGTATTTGCACTCCTGCTTCTCGGTTTGCTTTTCTCGACGCTGCCTGTCCGGGCGGCACCGACGACCTGGGTGGTGACACCGGGCAAGCCGAATGAAGTCAAGTTCATTTCGGAGGCGCCGGTTGAATCCTTTGAGGGTAAAACCACTCACATTGAAGGTGAGTTCACCCTGGATCCGCAAAACCTGGACGGTGAGATGTCCGGACGTCTTCAGATCGATGTGAAAACCCTGGACACGGGAATCAAAATCCGCAACGGGCACATGTTCGACAACCACCTTCACCCGGATCAGTATCCGCACATGACTTTCGAGCTGACCGAAGTGGTCGGTAACACCGGTTCGTTGCAGGCCGGCGAAAACTCGCTGCTTGTGGGCGGGACCTTCACCTGCCACGGTGTGACCAACGAGATCACGCCCGAAGTCATGGTGGACTATACGCCGGAACGTGCGACGCTGGACGTGACCGCGCGCTTCACGGTCCGGCTGTCCGATTACAACATCGATCGTCCGCAATTTCTGTTCATGAAACTTGCGGAAGAGCAGAAAGTGGTCGTACGCTTTACGGCAAACGCCGAGTAACATCCGCTTGCATAAAGGACTTGCATGATGCACGTAAAGTGGGGAAACAGGGCCGTTTTGGCTCTGCTGCTGACCGCCGCCCTCTTTGTCTGGGCCTGCGGCGACAACGGTGACGATGATGACGGCAACGGAACCGGTCCCAACGATGAACTGACCTATGAAGAGGACATGGTACCGATCTTTGAAACGTACAATTGCACAGGCTGTCATAGCGAGACGCAGCAGTCCGGTGGTTTTGACATCACCGACTACGATGAACTTGTCAATGGTACCAGCAATGAATTCGGCAATCCCTATGTCGTGCCGGGCGAACCCGAGAACAGCGAACTGGTTTGGCGGGTCAAGGGCGAACAGGGAGTGCCGCAAATGCCGGCGGGGGGATCTGCGGTTTCACCGGAAGATGTGGAAGCGATCGAGCAGTGGATCACCGACGGTGCGCAGAGCGAGACGCCGCAGTAAGTCTGCCGGCGTGCATTGTGTTCGCACTTGCTGAGGTTTGCACCACCAGGCGCGCCGAGTTTGACGTGACCGGACCGCCTGCCGGTCTGATTGCCGGCAGCTCGGGGTCGGCTCTTTGCAGACGGCCGGGCACACCCTATCTTCTCTCCGGGTTGTGCGTGCACTATTCCTCATGAGAGTGACGACCGGAGAGTCATGCCTGACATTGCGATTATCGGTGGTGGTGTCGCCGGCCTGGCGGCAGCGTTCACGGCCGCGAACGAGGGTGCGTCGGTTACCCTGTATGAGGCGGCACCGTTTCTCGGCGGCCGCGGCGCCTGCGGACCTCAAGGCGATGCGGGGCGTCACCTTGTCACCACCGCGTATACCGCGTTTCTTCGCCTGCTTGAGAATCTCGGCAGCCGGGATGCCCTGCAATTGCAACCGTTGTCGCTCGGTGTGCTCGCCGGACACCGTCGGCTCTGGTGGCATCTCTGTCACCCGGTATTCGGCGGAAGCGCGGCCGGGATCCAGTTCATGGCGTCCCCGATGATCTCCCTGCCGCAACGGATTCCCGCCGCGATTTCGCTGGTGCATGCGCTTTCCACCGCACCTCGTGAACCTGCTCCGGACGACTTGATCGATGCAAACGGCTCACGCGGTTTCGCGACCACCGGCGAACGCTCCCTGCCCGACCTGTTTCGTCAAACTCGCCGGCCCGGCACGCTGCAGCGTCGTCTCGGGCTGGTTTCCGCACGATCCATGTGCAACCTGCCGGGTGAAGAGGTCGCCGCAGACGTTTTTCTTACCGCTTTGTGGCGGATCATCGACGACAAACAGAAGCTGGCCGGCTGGGCGCGCGGGGATCTGGCCGGCCTGCTGACCGCTCCGGCGCCCGCGGCGCTGGAAAAGGCCGGCATACGTCTCCGCATGCCGGAGCCGGTGGTGTCAGTGCGGCGCACACGCTGCGGCTGGAACCTGAAAACCCCGAACGGCAACGACAACTACGACATTGTGATCTGCACCCTGCCGCCCTGGAGCCTGCGTCCGTTGGAACAGATCGGCGAGCTTGCTCCGCTGTTGCAGGCGGCGGGCGAAATGGAATCGCGACGGATCGTTACCCTGCGTGCGCATTATCAACGTGTCGAGACGCTGCCGGGACCGCTGGGTGAAGAGGAGGGAGAGCAGGGGGTCTGGTTCAGCGAATCGCAGCCGGACGGCAGCTTCCGGGTCGAGTACGTGTTGTCCGGGCTCGATTCGACCGAGTTGATCGACAAAGAGGCTCTTCTGAAGAAGTTCCACGCACGAGCGCAATCGCTTCTGCATGCTGAGGGCCGGATCGGTGCACCAGACGTTCGCAATTACCCGCGCGCAACGGTTTCATTGAAACCCGGGGTCAAACGGCCGCGCCTGTTCCAGACCAGAGGGTTCTACTATGCCGGCGAATGGTCGGCAACCGGTCTGCCCTGCACGCTGGAAGCGGCGAGCCTTGCCGGGGAAACCGCCGGCCGTGCCGCGGCCCTTGCAGAGGTGATCTGCAGCTGAGTGGAACCGGACGGCCTCCCACCCCCTCTCCCGCTGTCGCCGGAGCGTAGGTTCCTGCGGCGATGCCGTTGGAATGCCCCGGTCCGGACCCTATTTTGCCCGTTGACACGACCCCATCCATTAAGCACCGGGAGTGGAGCCGATGAGTTCACGGGAGAATCCACGCAGTTTTCGTGATGATGTCAATGCCTATTATGACGAAGCCGGTCGTTTTACGGAATTTCCGGAAGGTTTGCTGCAGCAGATTCGCGCCTGCAATCTCGTGTTGCATGTGAGCTTTCCCCTGAAAACCCAGAACGGATATGAAGTGATCAACGGCTGGCGCGCCCAGCACAGCCACCACAAGCTCCCGGTGAAAGGCGGTATTCGATACAGCGAGTTGGTAAACGAAGATGAAGTGGTGGCGCTTGCCTCGCTGATGTCGTACAAGTGCGCGATTGTCGACGTGCCCTTCGGCGGGGCCAAGGGAGGCGTAAAGATCAATCCGGTGCAGTATTCGGACGATGATCTGCAACGCATCACCCGCCGATTTACCGCCGAACTGGCGAAGAAAGGCTTTCTCGGACCGGCGGTGGATGTGCCCGCTCCGGACGCCGGCACCAGTGCGCGGGAAATGGGCTGGATCTTCGATACGTACAACATGCTCTATCC
>WJJA01000174.1 GCA_014729955.1 bacterium | reverse complement strand
TCTGCATGCACTTGGCCGTGCCAGTCTTCGGGATACCGTTTTTCATTGTCAAGATCACGCATCGGTGCGTTCGGCGCACCCTGCATGGTGCCGATTCCCATACCGGAGGTGTTAAAAATCGAGCAGGGGAAATAATCTGACCATGCCTCATTCATCGCGCCGGACTGACCGCTGTACGGCAGCGTTCCGCCCGGATAAATGTGACCTGTAACGCCGTGCGTGTACTCGTGGTAGATCACCGGGGCCGATAGCGCCAGGTTGGTAAGGTTGGTCCCGCCGGAGCCGTAAAACATGCCGTAACCGTTCCAGAAGGCGTTATCATAGGAGTTTCCGTAGCCCACGGTTGTCGGGACGGAATAGTCCAGGCCGTCGAAATCAGGGTCCAGTTCCTTGTACCAGTCATGGATGAAATTGCCGTGGTAAAACGCGTTGATTTCATCAAGACGGGCATGCTCTCCCGGCAACCAGGTAGGATCGAACACATGAGAGGCGGTGATTGTTTCCTCGTAGAGTCCTTCGTCGCCGTCATCATTGATCACGGTAATCCAAGGGCCGTTCAGCTCCATGGTGAAGTCATAATCCTGTCCTTCAACCAGGCCGCTGTAGAGGAAGTCTCCGTCCGCGTCTGTAATCTCCTGATCACCATCCAGAGTCGCCCGCATGTGGGCCAACGGGCGGACCTCTTCATCGTCGTTGATGGTATGTGGAAGCATGGTACCGTGTGCCGTACCCTCAACATCTGCATGGACCGCTTCATTGTAGAAGCCCAGGATCTCGCCTGTCTGCGCATGTACCAGCCCGAGCGGACGATCATGAGGATCTGTGCCGGACAACTGCACCTGGTATGCCGGAGACAGTCCTTCGTTCTCACGCACCCAGAGCTCCTTCACCGCCCTTGTCTCGTACGCCGGCAAGCCGGCAAAATGTGCCAACTCACGTGCCGCGGAACCGGAGGTCAAATACGCGTTCCAGGTCGCATCCCGATCTTCAACGATATCGGCACCCCACAACGGAACACGGCCGTTTTGTGCAACGCGCAACAGGATGTGAGTGTCCAGAACAGGTCGATCATCCACGTTCTGACGCGCAGTCAAGACACTTTTGCCCATGACTGTACCACTGTGCAGGACATCCAGTTCGGACGTCGGCAGCACGAAGAATTCGGTGTTCTCATCAACAATCTGGTACAATTCATCCACAGTCGGTAGGTGAGTGAAGCCGGTTTCCGTGAATCCTCCTGTTACACGTATCGGTTT
The DNA here is from genome assembly GCA_014729955.1 of bacterium. Taxonomy (GTDB): domain Bacteria; phylum Electryoneota; class Electryoneia; order Electryoneales; family Electryoneaceae; genus WJJA01. The sequence continues at coordinate 2,940 of WJJA01000174.1, read as the reverse complement.
TCCTGTATAGGCATGGAACTGTCCGGTGATTCGAACAGTCCTGTCCATCGGAGTATTGAACTCTGCCGTCTGGAAGGAACCCGGCTGCGTCGGCCAGAACGCCTCCGGCAGAGCTGCTGTAGCGAGAGAAATCCCGCCGAGGACCGTACCAAGTGCCAGGATCAAAACCCTGAGCGTAAGCTGCTTCATCGTCATCCTCCGTTAAGCGTCCCTAACTATTGATATAGGGATATTTTGCAAAATAGGGCAAGCGATCCGATAAAACCAGAAGGAGAAACGGGAGCCGTTGTAGGTGTTGAACCCTTCTGTTTCAGTTGGATGCTGACAGATTCCAGATGTTGTATCGTCGGTCAGGAATTTCTACTATATTGGAGTTTCGTGAGGGGTACGAGTTTTCGTGCTTTTCTGATACGTTTATCACGCCGACAGGTTTCCCCGACAGGATGAGACGGAGAGGACGAACGAGACGATGCAGGAGAGCTTGTCCTGGTTGCAGCGGCTGGAACTGAAGCGCGCCGCGAAAACCTTTCAGAAGGCTCGGTCGGAGTCTTCCGCAAAAATCGGTGGAGTTCTTTTTGTACCTCCGGTGAATGCAACTCATATGAACGACTGGCTCTACCCGGTACGTGACTGGCTGCAGGACCGTCCCCCCTGGCCGGTGCGCGTGGTGATCGGGCAGCAGGTATCAACGCCTCTCCATGATGCCATTCCATTTGTAACCGTTGAACCCTACACTCCCGAACAGATCAAGCGGAACGGATCGCCCAAACGTGACCTCAAACAACACATGCAGCGCATGCATGTGGATATCGCCATCCTGCTTGAGCCTGACATTCATCCGACTTCAGAGCTGCTCTATGCGCTGATTCCCGCGCGTCTGAAAGCAGCCGTCTGGGCGGAGGGACGCGATCGCTACAGCACCTTTCTTTATCATCCCAAACAGCGGGGTGGTCTCTACACCCATGTAACATCGCTGTTGGAACAGATTGAACTCTTCAACGGCGGCGGCTTGCTGCCGGCAGTCAACAAGGCCGGGTAAAGAGGCAAAACGTACACTTTCCACATAACGGAAAGCGTACGCCCAGAGATTCAAACGGGTTCCGACAGGTGTCGATCAGCAGGAGTATTTCCCTTACCGACCTCGGCCTTGCGGCGGTCCATGATCGAAGCCGGGATGCGGCGGGGGAGGTCCGAAACCGCGGTGTTCACGGATTGCTTCACGCATCTTCTCGTGGAAACGGTGCTCGAAAATCATAAGGCGTGCCTGCTGCTTCACACTCAGGACATCATCAAGACCCCTCAGGAACTTGTGTTGCCGTTGCAGTCTCTTCTCTTCCAGCTCGAGGGCTTTGTTCAACAGTTCGCGAATCTCGGATTCGCTTTTGTCCTGCTCGGTTGCGCGCAGCATATCCTCGCCGGTCCGGCGAAGTTCAATCTCCAGTTCTTCCATTTCGTTTTCGAATGCCCGGTAACGCGGGAAGAACTTCGCCGCCTGTTCTTCGCTAAACCCGACCTCTTCGGTAAGCTTGTAAATCTTCATGGTCTCGATACGCTCGCGAATTTTGTGCAAGCGCTCCGCGCCGTGCGTGGCCTTCGGTTGTGCCTGGGATGCTGTTACGCCGACCAGCAACAATCCGACCACAAGGATCCATGTGCGTTTCATCGGTCTTTCTCCTTTCGTGCGGTTGCGGTGTTTCGTTGGAATCGCCCCGTATTCCGCTTCCATCACGAGTCCAAAATCTTCGTCGTTTCAAGGGTACGCCATACCTCTTCCAACTCTTCATCGTCCAATGCAGCCGGCAGGTCTGCATCCCCCCAGACTACCGTCCGCTCCGCATACAGTTCATACAGTTTATCATCTTCGTTCCCCAGTACGTCTTCCGCGATTGTGTTCAGTTCGATCCCTTCATCCACCAGGTAGGTCTCAACTTCGGAGACCTCGAAGAGCATCTGATCGGCAAGTATATCCGGTTGTTCAAACAACTGTGTCCGGTTGCCGACCTGGAAAATGGCCGTGACGATGATCAGGGCTGCAAGGGCAGATGCCGCAGCCTGTCGCTGATGACGCCGTTTGCGGCGAATCCGTGTTATGCCGCGAACATTGTCGATGAAACCTTCCGGCATTTCGCTTCCGCCGAAACGTGCCCTGCCGTAGGCATCCAGCAAATGATCCGGCCTGTCGTTTCGATCTTCCTGTCTCATGCGTCAATCCTCCAGCATCCGACGCAACTTCTTCAATGCCTGGTGAACGTTCGCCTTCGCGGCGCCCTCGGTGATGCCCATGGAATCGGCGACCTGCTTGAAAGGCATCTCTTCGATCACTCGCAGCACCAGTGCAGCCCGCTGCCGTGGCGGCAATTCCTGGATCAAGCGATGCGCCTTCGATGCAAGATCCTTCTGTTCCGTAATGAGATCCTGAGAAGCCGCTTCCACCACTTCGAAATCGGGAAAATCGGCCCCCTCCTCCCCACGCTTCATCACCCAGCGTTTCATCCGGCGCGTAAACCCGATCGAGCGATTGATCGCGATACGGTAGAGCCAGGTCTTCGGGGAAGACTGCCCACGGAACCCCATCAGGTGATCGTAGGCCTTGATAAAGGTTTCCTGTGTCAGATCCTCTGCTTCAGAACGGCTGCCGCCGATACGGACCGTCAGCTCAAAGATTTCCCCGTAGTAGCGCTCGACCATTGCCGCATACGCCTGCTCAGGGTCGTCACGCAACCACTCTCGAAACAGGGTGCCGTCTTCCAGACGCATTTCAGGGGTCGCTTCAGTCATATCGGAACTCAACGCTGACGTTTCTGCTTGCCGCGAATCGTCCGAACGAAACGAAGCCGTTCGTACAGCTATGGAAGCATCCCCTTTCATGCGCCCGCCCCTGTTCACCACACGCGCCCGGTTCCAGATCAATCACTCGCTGTTTCCCTCGCGCTTACGGAT
>WJJA01000173.1 GCA_014729955.1 bacterium | reverse complement strand
CCAATCTCATCTATTCATTCCCCCTTCGGGCGGTCCCAACTGCGTCATCTGCTTTGTTGCGAAGGATTCGCGGTATTGCCATACAGCTTCATCCTTCGCGCCTCACATCTGACACAGTTTGAACTCGTGAAATATGCGGGCGAAACTTGTGTCGGTTTTTCAGACTCTTACCGAACTTTCATGCTGACCGAGACCCCGTCCCGCACGGACAGCAGTATCGTCGCCCATTCCGGATCGTCCGTTACCAGGCGGTTGTATTCCAGCACCCCGCGTGTAGCAGCGTCCGGGTTGTCCTCGATCACCTTACCGTACCAGAGCGTATTGTCGGTGATCAGCAGCCCGCCGACACGCAAGCGTTCCTTCGCGAGCGGGGGGATCTCCGGGTACTGCTCCTTGTCGATATCGTTAAAGATGATGTCGAACGGTCCGTCCTGTTGCCTCAGCACATCCTGGGCGATCGCGGTGTGGAAGGTGATCCGTTCCGGGACCTTCTCTTTTGTGAACGCCGCGAGCGCCTTATCACGGTTGGCGGAGGAGCCGTCAGTGCAGATGATCTTCGCCTCCGGAGCACCGCGCAGGAACCAAAGCGCCGAATATCCGAAGCCGGAACCGCATTCGAAGATCGACCCTGCATCGATCATTCTTGCAAGCAGTTCGAGCATTCGGCCCACCTGGGGGCCGATGATCGGGAACCCGTTCCGGTGCGAGTCTTCCTCCATCGCGAGCAGGGTGGAGGAGCGCTCCGGCAGGAGATCGTCGATGTAAGTCTCGATGCCCGGCGCGATCATCTGGAAGAGGCTGTCGGGTGTGTCGCTCATGAGCCGCGTCCCTCCGCTGCATTGGCATCGAGAAACGCCTGTATATACTGGTAGTCCGGTGTGAGTTCACCCTTGTGGGCGATCACCGCACGCTTGAGATGCTCCGGCAGCTTCAGCTCGTCGAACGGTACCCCGTAGTCGGCGTTCACCAGGTCCGGCAGCATACCGCGAAGCACTTCGCTGAACTCGACCGAGCTTTCACGCGGCAGCTCGGCGGGCAGGATGGTCACCGCCATCATCAGGATGCCGGGACCGGCGAATCCGTCATTGACTACGCCCGTCACAGGATTGTAAACGTAGACCGGGTTTTCCGGATAGGTCTCCTTGACCGTGATCTCGATGCCGCCGTCGATGTCGCAGGCGACGTCGCCGATCACTGTCAAACGCGGGTTCTCGTCACGCTCATAGATTTCACGGATGCCGTCACGAGTCACCAGGCGCGGGTAATTCACATCCCAATATGTGCCGTTGACCAGCACGGACAGGTGGGGCAGGAACGGCTCGAGGTATGCATCATACTCGTCCGCATGGTCGAACAGATGCGGCAGGTCGATGTCCTGGGCCGTTGCCGGCATGTCCACGGTATGCTGCAGGAAGTCTTCGATCGGACCGCGTTTTTTCAAACGATACAGATCCCAGGGATAGAAGACCACCTTGTAGACTTCGTTGGGGGACAGCTCGTTCGCACGGACCTTTTCAACCAGTTTCGCCGGCGTCAATTCGACAGGATCGAGTTCCTCCAGCACATCGATTGCGCCCTGTGACACTCTGCCGTGCCCGGTCACCCCGACGACCAGGGGCGGCACCCCCTCCGGCAGGCCGTTGGCGGTAATGGACCGTTTGATCGAATGCAGGTCCTCAAAGATCGCGTCCAGTGAATCGTATTCCCTCGCCTGGCGCAGATCGGCGAAGGGGGTGTCGAAGCCGAGCATCGACATCCGCTGCCCGTAGCTCCAGAGACTGTTGACCATGCCCGCCTGTCCGGCCTGCACACCGAAGGCGATCAGGCGGAAGCCGTTGTCCCTGGTGATCTTCTCGTAGTCGATCAAGGTGATGTTACGGTTGAGGATCTCCTGCAGCATCGGCATGTTTTCCGGCTGCCCCTTGATCACGTGGGAGAAGAAGATGTGCGGGGTGTTGTCCATCAGCCGTGCGACCGGCACCTCCTTGATGCCGACCACGAGATGGACCTCCGGCAGCTCGTTCACCAATGTCGTACCGGCTTCCTGGAATTCCATGTCCTTGTAAATGCGCGGCATGGACCGTTCGACGAAAAACCGGTAGCCGTGTTCGTCAATCAGTCGACGCATATCGTCCGGGGTGATCGGTGCACGCCGTTCGCTGTCGGACTTGTCCTCACGCCGCATCCCGATTCGTATTTCGCTCATGGGGTTACCTCGATCGTCTGGTATGTGTTGTCACTATCCTCCGAAGGTAGGTGATCGCTCGGGCCAAGGGCAAAAGCCGACAGGGAGGCAACGGGTCTCTGTGTTCAGATATGGAAGCTGTGAAACTCCGGGAGTTCGGACGGGGTAACAATGGTTGGAGTATAAGCCCCGGACTTTGGCGAGGTTATGGAAATGAGAAGATTGGGACATACGGTGCAGGTAATCCCCTTAACAATCGAGGGGAACGCTGTTTGCTTGGCAGATGGAATCGAAACACATCTGTGTTGAAACCGAACACCATTCGGAAAGGATGGCGAATACGATGAAGCGTTTGATCGTAGCGATTGTGATGATTACAGCCGCGGCGCTGTACGGCTGCAGCTCCAACGCAAAGACGGATACCGACATGGCAAAGAGCGGATCGATTGAATACCGGACCCTGGAACTGGAAACCATTGACGGCGACACCACCACGCTCGCCGATTTTGAGGGCAAGGTGGTGCTGATTGTGAACACCGCGAGCAAATGCGGTTTCACCCCGCAGTATGAAGGCCTGCAGGAGTTGTATGAGACGTACGGCGACGACGGCCTGGTCGTGATCGGCTTTCCGGCGAACAATTTCATGGGGCAGGAGCCCGGTACAAACGAAGAAATACAGCAGTTCTGCAAAACCGAATACAGTGTGACCTTCCCGATGATGGCGAAGATCAGCGTGAAGGGCGACGATCAGCACCCGCTCTATACGTACCTGACCGAGCAGTCGCCGCACCCCGGGGAGATCTCCTGGAATTTTAACAAGTTCCTCCTGGACAGGGAAGGGAATGTGATCGCACGTTTCGGCACACGCACCAAACCGACGGCGGACGAGGTGGTCGGTAAGATCGAGGCGGCGCTGAAGGGGTAACGGCAGGCAGGGCAGTTGTTTTGCGTAAGAATGTGCGGCGGGCATTTCTGACAGCGCGGGTGTCCCTGCCCGAGGAATTATCGTGTCTTGTGTCAGGTCACAATCCGTCTTCTCGCCGGGTCAAGACCTGACACAACCGATGCAGGCGGGCAGAGACGCCCGCCCTACCCTTGCATGGCTGCTTGTGACAATCAGAACAATCTGATCGAAATCAAACCCCGGCAATGACGCTACGGCATGCAGTTCTCCCGGTACCTTTTTCCCGATTTATATTGAAGCTGAATGGGGCATCCCCTATCTTGTGCCGCCGTTCACAAAACGGCAAAGATGCAGGGATTGCGACAGGCCTGACAAAACCGGTCAAATCCCGAAAACAGCTTGTCGACGGGAACGGGAACGGGTATATTTCACTGCATCGGGAGATCGCTAACCACTTCTGTAAAGGTCTTGTTAACAGAACGATAGAGCAGTGCTTCGGGAACGCCGGCGTCGGTGTCGGCGAGTGAGGGAGCCTCCATGGAAACGATTGAACAGAAACTGCAGAAGTTGCAGGAGAAACGTGAAAAAGCGCGGCTCGGCGGCGGCGAAAAGCGTGTCGAGTCCCAGCATAAAAAGGGGAAGTACACCGCCCGCGAACGGATCATGATGCTTGTGGACGAGGGGTCGTTCGAAGAGTTCGACATGTTCGTGACCCATCGCAACGAAGAAGACACCGACGGGCCTGAGTACCTGTCTGATGGTGTTGTCACCGGGCACGGCACCATCCACGGACGGCAGGTGATGGTGTTCAGCCAGGATTTCACGGTCATGGGCGGCAGCCTGGGCGAAATGTTCGCGAAGAAGATCGTGAAGGTGATGGATTACGGAATGAAGGTCGGTGTGCCGGTGATCGGGTTGAACGATTCCGGCGGCGCACGTATCCAGGAAGGGGTGTTGTCGCTGGCGGGCTATGCGGACATCTTTCTCCGCAACACCCTGGCGTCCGGTGTCGTGCCGCAAATCTCCGCCATTCTCGGCCCCTGTGCCGGCGGGGCGGTCTACAGCCCGGCGATCACCGACTTCACCATGATGGTGAAGGACACGAGCTACATGTTCATTACCGGACCGAGGGTGGTGAAAACGGTCACCCAGGAAGATGTGACGCCGGCGGAGCTCGGGGGGCCGGACATTCACTGCTCCAAGTCCGGTGCGGCGCACTTCATGGGCGACACGGAAGAGGACATCTTCCAGATGATCCGCAAGTTGATCACGTTTGTGCCGCAGAACAACATGGAGGAGACTCCTCTGGTCGCAAGCAACGATCCGATCGACCGGCTCGAGGACGACCTCAATTATATCGTACCGACCAACCCGAACCAACCGTATGATATGCACCGCATCATTGAAAATGTCTGCGACGACGGCGACTTCTTCGAAGTACACCGCCGCTGGGCGCCGAATATCATCATCGGGTTTGCGCGTTTTAACGGCCGTGCAGTCGGCATTGTCGCGAACAATCCCTCCAAGATGGCGGGTGTGCTGGACAACAAATCCTCGCGCAAGGCGGCACGGTTTGTCCGCTTCTGCGACGCGTTCAACCTTCCGGTTGTGACCTTCGTCGATGTGCCCGGCTTTATGCCGGGTACGGTGCAGGAATACGAAGGGATCATTCTGCACGGCGCCAAGCTGCTGTATGCCTACGCCGAAGCGACTGTGCCGAAGATCACGGTGATTACACGGAAAGCGTACGGCGGAGCTTACGACGTGATGAGTTCCAAGCACCTGCGCGGCGACCTGAACTACGCCTGGCCCACGGCGGAAATCGCGGTGATGGGCCCGCGCGGTGCGGTGGAGGTGCTGTACGCCAAGGAACTCAAGGACATGTCGGCCGACGAGAAGGTCAAGTTCCTCAATGAAAAAGAGGACGAGTACCGTTCCCGTTTCGCAAATCCCTATGATGCGGCGCGGCTGGGCTTCATCGATGATGTGATCGAGCCGCGCAACACACGGTTCCGTATCATCCGCGGTCTGGAGTCGTTGGCCGGCAAACGGGATTCCAACCCGCCCAAAAAGCACGGCTGCATTCCGCTGTAGGAGGCATTCATGATACGAAGATGGCTTTTCCGCGCCATGCTGTTCCTGTGGCCGCTGTTTCCGGGCATGCCCCTGTCGGCTTATGCGAAGACTGCAGGCGGATGGCGCGGTGTCCAGGAGGGCGAAGGCATCACCCTGATGATTGTCGGGATCATCGTGGTCTTTGTTGCCCTGCTCGTGCTGATGGTCCTGATGATCGCGCTGAAACGTCTGCAGGATGCCTGGCATGCACGTCAGATGCTGAAGAAGAAGAAGGCGGAGGCGGAAGCGGCGGGGCATGACACAACCGACCTCGGGATCCATGTGGAGGGGGCGGAAGACATCCCCGGGGTGGTGATCGCTGCCATCGCGATGACCATCATCCTGGAGGAAGAAGCGATTCACGACCAGGAGTCGCTGGTGCTGACCCTGCACTCCATTCCCCGTCCCTACAGCAACTGGTGGCAGACCACGCTTTCCGAGCCTTGGGGGGCACGCACTACGTCCGGGCGCCCGCAGGTGCTGCAGAAGCCGGACCCCGAGAAGGTGCGTGAAGGCAACCTGGTGTAAGCGAAGCATCCATGCCGCGAATCGGCTGGTTCGTTTGGGAGATAGACGATGAAGACATACAAGTTCAAGATTTACGGGCACGACTTTGAAACCAAGGTGATTCGTCGCGAAGACGACTTCATGGTGATCTCGGTGAACGGGCAGGAATACAAGGCCTACCGTGAACAGCCCAAGCGTTCCGAGGTGGTG
>WJJA01000003.1 GCA_014729955.1 bacterium | reverse complement strand
GTATAATAACTACGGATCAATAGGCCTTTATTAAGGAATAGAAGCCCTCGACAAAAAAAGACACACCAGTTATACTCCCCTAACTTATCCCGATTCGCATCCTTCCAACATCCCCCGCATCCAAGGATCGAAAGCTCAAAAAATTCACCCGGGACTCTGTCCCAACGCTTCCTGAAGGAGAGGTACCATGAACCGGGGCTCATTCGTTATCCTTTTCACAATCCTGGTCGTTCTGATTGTCGGGCTGGTCGGGTATGCGCTGTGGCCGGCAATCCTGAACGGCATGCTGCCCGCCGACAGCCGGCCGGCGTCCATCGATTTCGCGCACGAGACAGTCAGCGACGACGAGTTCGACGAGATCGCCAAGACCCTGCTGGAAAAGTACCCGGAGCGCTTCGATCACATCGACCGCTACCGCCGTGCCGGGATACGTTCCTACGAAGGCCCCGAGACCTGTCTGCAGTGCCATGCGACCATCCAGATCGAGGATGCGAAAACCGGCGGGATCAAGGATGTCAACCTGATGGAGAACCTGCTCGGTTCGGTGCACTACAAGTTCTTCAGTGAATCACACCCGAATGTGTGGGGCTTCAACGGCGAGAAGGCGGACAACTTCCCGATGGGCAAGCTGGATCGTCCCTGCCCCAAGCCGGGCTCGTTCGCGTTTACGGCGTGGGCCGAGCTGGTGGTGCTTGACAACGGCGACACCCTGTCCGAAGGATGCGGGCAGTGTCACATCGGCGGGCAGTACCAGGCGCCGCTGGGCGAGATCCTGCCGGGGTATCGTACCACGGAAGCCGAGAAACAGGCGATCGACTGCTTGATTTGCCACTCCGCCGCCTATGACATGAATGCCAAGGAGGTGGTCGAGGACCTGAACGGCCGCAAGCGCTGGACACAGGACCGCAGCATGTTGGCTGCGATGTCGATCGTGACACCGACCTCCAAAACCTGCCTGCGCTGCCACCAGCACAACTTCGGCGGGGACATCTATGTCGACAGCCTCGACAGCTTCTTCATGCAGTCGCAGTGGAATGTCGGCATGGACCGTCCGCGCATCATGCACCCCGGTTCCAAGCGCGGCACACCGTACTCGCCCTCCTGGGACGTGCACGCCGCGCAGGACATGTCCTGCATCGAGTGCCACCAGACCGAAGGGCACCTGATCGCCAAGGGCACCCACACCACCACGATGATGGCGAACGACCTGCCAGAAGTCGAGGTGAGCTGTGAAAAGTGCCACACTGCCGAGCCGCACTCGGCCGACCCGATGCTCGCCGATTTCTACAACATGCACACGGAAACGGTGGCATGTGTGACCTGCCATATCCCGGTGCTGCATGAAGACAACGCCACACGCCGCGACTTCAACCACCCGGAATTCGAGGAGCATGAGGGTATTTACGTGTACGACGACAAGGAGAAGTACACCGATCCGAAGAAGGGCATCATGTACGTGTGGTGGAACGGCGACGCCACCTTCCTCGGCAATCCGATCGGGGCGAACCCGAACGGCGAAGGGCTGTATCGTTTTTACGATCCCGATTACGTCTGGCCGGAGTTCGAGGACTTCGACTATGAACAGTGGTACGATGAGACGATGCGTCCGATCGCCGAGAACGGCCGGCCCTCAAAACTTTACGCGATGAAGCGTTTCAACGGCCGCCAGCACATCGACCTGCAGAACATCGGACCGTTCGGCGGCATGTATGTGCCGTACAACCTGCCCGCCTACTACACCACCGGCGACCCCGACCTGGCGGCGAAGAAGGAAGTCGAGAAGCCGATGATGGGGATGATGTACGGCCCAATGTTCAAGTACTACCTGATGGACAAGTTCATGTCGTTCATGATGGTGGACGGCTGGGACATGGGTGCGTACGAGGATGTGCTCGCGGGCGAAAAGGTCGAGCCGCGCTGGATTCCGATGGATGCTTCGCTCGAGATCAGCCACGGGATCCGTCTGGAAGGTGCGCTGACCTGCGGCGAGTGCCACGCCCCCGACGGTGTGCTCGACTGGGAAAAGCTCGGCTACACGGAAGACGAGATCGCGCTGTACAGCGAGAATCCGCTGGAATAGGGGCAAGGAGCCTCCCCGGCGTCGTTGACGCCGGGGAGGCTGTGCGCTCAGAGACCATTTTTGTCGGGTGGGGCAGGCGTCCTTTCAAGCCTCGACAGGGGCGCCATGTGCATAACCCCGTGACGTCAGTCCGGGGGGGGGAGAAGCGCACCACCTACTTCTACCGAGTGGGGCAGGCGTCCCTGCCTGCCTGTCGCCGCAGGCGATTCTGTTGTCCTGCCTGAACGCTTGGCCGCGTTTATCGGCGGGCAGAGAGGCCCGCCCTACCCCTGGGAGAGGCAGGCTGTTGGTGACGCGTAACCCGGACTCGGCGAGTTCGGGCGGAATGGACTCCGAACAACCGTAATTATTGCGCCGCTTCTCGACGGATCGGGAGAGGTGAGGCGGGGGGAGGGCCTTGCGTGCCGGGGCAGAGGCATCGTACCTTTCAAGCCGCCGTAAAAACGGGGCTGTAGCTCAGTTGGGAGAGCGATGCGTTCGCAACGCATAGGTCAGCGGTTCGATCCCGCTCAGCTCCACACAACCCGCCGTCGAGGCGGGCTTTTCATTCACTGCGCGGAAGCGGGCCGGGTCCCGTGCAAGGGAGGGTCGCCCAACCCCGTCAGGTCCGAGAGGAAGCAGCGGTCCGCGATTCCAACCTGTGCCGCGGGGGTGCCTGGCCCCCTCCCGCGCAGTACACGACAGCCCATCCCGATCGATTCGGGGTGGGCTGTTCTTTGGTGTGCCCGGGTGCAGGGCACCAAGTCATATGGGCACCGCATCAGCTGTCGATCCCGCGTCTCGACAGCACACCCGTGTTGTAGTAATGCTTCACCTCTCTCATCTCGGTCACCAGGTCGGCCTGTTCGATCCATTCTTCCGGGCAGTAACGTCCGGTCAGGATCATCTCGAGATCGGCGGGTCGTCGGGCGAACAGGGGGGCAACCTCGGCGGGATCCAGCAAACCGAAGTGCACCGCCACGCAGATCTCGTCCAGAATGAGCAGGTCGTACCGTTCCTGTTCCATCGCTTCAAGCGCTCGTTCAAGGCCCCGACGTGCGAGCACCTTCTCCTGTTCCGTCGGCGGTCGATTCTCGAGCACATGACGGTCATGCCCGTACCGCTCGACAGTAATCCAGTCGGACAAATGCGGCAAAGCGTCCATCTCGGCGTAGGGAAACCCATCCTTCATGAACTGGATCAGCAGGACCTTCCATCCGGCGCCCGCGGCACGTAAGGCTGTCCCGAGCGCGGCGGAGGTTTTGCCTTTGCCGTCGCCGGTGTAAATCTGGATATACCCTGCATTACGCTCCATGAGGCACCTTCACAGGAAAAACGGTCGGCCCGCAGAATGTTGGGAACTTCCCCCGGGAATGCGAATAAGACAAGGTAAGATACTCCATGACGGGTGCCAATGCAGCAGCCCTCCGAAGCGGACCCGGGACCACAGGCCGAATGCCTGAGCGTGTTTGAGCACAACCAACCTGCGAGCCGGAAAACCGTTCTGTAAGGAGGCTGAACCATGCATCCTGGCCGTCCGTTATTCACCCCCTGCTATGTTCCCACCCGGATTCTGTGGTGCCTGCTGATTGTGTCCCTGTTGATCCCGCCGGCTCTCGGCACAGCCCAAATGACCGCAGCAGGTCGAGGTGCCGACCAAGAGCCGACCCCCGCCTTTCTGCGTCTAAATGAGATGATGGATGTGCTCGACGATGGTCGCGATGACATATTGCAGGCTTTTATCGACACGTCCCTGTCGGATCAAATGAAGCAGCGTCGTTCTCCCGACGAGCTGTTCGCGATTTTTCAGCATATAGCCGCCGAGTTGAAGGGGGCGGAGGTGCTGGAAGAAACGTCAGAGGGGCCTTATCACCTGCGTCGACTCGTCCAATCGATTGCCACGGGGGAGAAACTGAATGTGGGGGTGATGGTGGAGGAACAGCCTCCGCACAGGATTCGCATGTTCATGGTGATGACACCCGGCCCGATGGATGACCCACAGCTCGCACCGATTCTGCAGAACGTCAAGGCCGGGATACGGCAGGGGATGAGCGATTCTGAGAAAGTCGTCCTGATCGAGACACTCTTCCAGGAGCTTTCGAAGATCAATCGTTTCAGTGGGACAGCCCTGGTTGCTCGCGGCGAGGAGGTCTTGTTTACGACCGCACAGGGCAGGGCGAACTATCGCTATGAAGTCCCCAACCGTGTCGATACCAGAATCAACATCGGCTCGATAAACAAGTCGTTTACCGCCGTGGCGATTGCTGTGCTGGTCGAGGAAGGCAGGCTTGCGTTTGATGATCCGGTGGCAAAGCATATCCCCGACTACCCGCTCCCTGAAGTGGCGCAAAAGGTCACACTTCATCATCTCCTTACGCACACCTCGGGGATTGCGGATTACTGGAACGACGAGTTCGAGCGGCATTGGCACCAGATCCGTACGGTAGAAGAATTGCTGCCCTACTACGGCGAGGAGCCGCTCGCCTTCGAGCCCGGTGAACAGTGGTCTTACAGCAACGGTGGCTTCGCGCTGCTCGGATTGATCATTGAACGTGTCAGCGGCATGGACTATTACGATTTCATGCGGGAACGTGTGTACGCACCCGCCGGTATGGTCAACACGGACTGCTATGAACTGGACAAGGCGGTGCCGAACCTGGCGTTCGGATACCTGCCCCCGGAGGGTGACGGCCTGCGACGTTCCAACATCTTCCTGCACGCTTCCAAAGGATCGCCGGCCGGCGGCGGGTATGCCACGGTGGAAGATTTTCACCGGTTTTTCCTCGCACTGCAGAACGGTACCCTGGTTTCAAAAGAAATGCTTCAAACCATGATCACACCAAAGGCGGAGATGGGGCCGGGACATGAGTACGGGTACGGCTTCGGCGTGAACAGTGCCGCACCGATAACCTGGATCGGCCACACCGGCGGGGCGCCGGGCATCAATGCGGTGTTTCATTTCAATCCGGAAACCGGTTGGATGTATGCCGTGCTCGCGAACACCGACGGTGGCGCGATGCTGCCGGGACGTGTGATCCGGGCGGTGCTGGGAGAATCGCCCGAGGCGTTGCGGTAGGATGCAGGTCGCCTGCCTGCCCGGACTCGTCCGGGCAGTTGAATCCATCGCTTCGCCCAAAGAAGAGCCGGCAGGAATCGAACCCGGCGCTGTACAAGAAGGAGACCCGGCCTTACCTTTGCAATACAATCCTTGTGCGCGGGATCCGAGCGGCGTGAATCCCAAGCCTGCGGCACTCCCTTGTGCACGGCATGCCCGTGGGTGTGTCAATGGCGACCGTCCGTAGATTCGCATCACACACCGGGGAGGGGGAGTATGATGAAGACGATGGGTCAGGGGCTGTTGACATCCGCTGTAACGGCCTGCCTTGCTGTTCTATTG
>WJJA01000024.1 GCA_014729955.1 bacterium | reverse complement strand
GATCACCACCGCCAGCGCGATCGTCTCCGCCCACATCCCGAAGGCAGACGACAGAATCGCCGCACCGACCATCACCAGCACAATCACGCTACGGAACTGGTTCAGCAGCACTTCGTACCAGGGGGTCTTGCTTTTCCCCCGGATCATGTTCAGCCCGTAACGCTGAAGCCTGCTGTCAGCTTCGTCGGCAGCGAGTCCTTTGTCTGCATGAGTATCGAGTGCGTCCAGTACCGTGTCGGCAGAGGAAAGCCACGGCGGACGTTCAAGATCGGCTTTACCACCGCCGGGTTGGGTGACGGGGGGCATGGCATATCCTGTCGTTCATCGTTGTCGGCGGATTCTGTCAATGCTCAGGTTTGGTTCGTGCCGAAACAGATCCGGTTTCACGCAACCTTGTGCCGGGTTCCGGCACACGTAAGCGTGGTGTGACCCGACACCAGGCCGGGGCTGGTGTCAAACGGCAAACCATACATGCGTTGCCCCGGCAACATCGGTCAGCTTCCGGTCTTGGACGGACGTCGAAATGCCCTACGAATCCGGCATCGCTTCACGTTCGGTCGGGTTCAGATGATCGGCCAGTCGCATGGCGTTTTGCGGAGCTGTCGGCCCCTCTTCGTGGAAATAGCAAAAGACATCTTTGCCTTCATGGTGCCATGTGGCAATCGCCGAAGCCCACCCGCCGAGGGTCTGGTCCATCGTTTTCCCGTTCAGATCCGCAGGGGGTCCGTGCAGACGCATGTAAACAAAATCTGCGGTGACCATGCGCGGAGTGTGTTCATCCTGGAATTCAATCAGAGCGGGCGAGGCGTTGTGCGCTTCCAACACCTGCCGTACCGCCGGATTGAACCAACCGTCTTCGCGGAACTGGAACACGTAACGGAACGCATCCGAGGGAAGCTGTTTCAGGAAGCGATCCAGAAGCTCTTCGTCCGGTTCCAGGTCGGACGGCAATTCGAACATTACCGGACCCAGCTTGTCGCCCAACGGTTCAATCGCTTTAAAGAAGTTCTCGACACGGCTCGGCTGGGGCATCAGGCGTGAGTCATGGGTGATGTATCGCGTTGCCTTCACGGAAAACCGGAATTCGTCCGGCGTTCGTTCAGCCCAGCGCTGGAACTGTTCACGATCCGGCATCTGGAAGAAGGACTTGATGATTTCCGCCGTGTTGAAACGGCGGGAATAATAAGGCAGGTATTCCTCTTCCTTCATATCGCCGGGATAGAACGGTCCGAGCCATTCCTTGTGATGCCAGCCGCTGGTGCCGATATAAATCGTCTGGTTTGTACTCATCGTGTATCCTCCTGTTCGGAGTGTTGTGTGTACGGAGGTTTAAGCCGTCTTAAAATGTTCCGTCCGGTTCTGCTCGCGACCCTGAGTGTGCAGGATCCGAAGTCTCACCGAACCTGAGGATGAGTCTTAACCTCAAAACCGGTAGATCGCCGCCGCCAGGCCGCCGCCGGGGACCTCTTCGGGAGGTACGGCATGCACTTTCGCGCCGTTCACGAAGGACTGCACCGCGGCATAGTCAAGCATGTCTTCGTCGTAAGCCTCACGCTCGCCGTGCAGCTCGATCTTCTGCTCGTCCGGATAGTAGAAGCCCCACGATTGTTTGCCGAGGGCGACAAACAGCGTGTCCACCCTCCCCTGGTGGGATGCTGTCACAATCTCACGAAGATCCGTGGAGGTGATGTCTTCATTCGAATGGTTGGCGAATCGCTCCAGGTCGTCCTGCCGCTCCTTTTCAAAATTCGGAGCGACGATACGCCAGGCGCGGTTGTGCAGATCTTCGGTGCTGACATCTTCCGGGTTCCCGGGGACGCCGTCCTCCATCAGGTGCGGGTAGGAATTCGCCTCCGCATAGATCGGCAGGAGAAAATCCACACCGGCGAGCACCAGCGGGGCGTTGCGATCTGCGAGAAATTCCTTCAGCCCCTTGTCGATCTGCTGGAAAAAGCGCAGAATGTTGGTCTTGTGAGTCTCTTTGCCCGTCACGCCCTGACCGTGAAACTGGCTCGCCTGCCCGCCGGGGGCACGCACCGCCGTATGGTATTGCAGGGAACGCTCGGGATCGTCAAAGCGTAACGCTTCCTGCAGACTCGTCGGCACGCCTTCCAGGTTCATCTGTTCGACGAAGAACTTTGAACCGCGGAACAGGCGTACGTCGTTCTGGCTCAACGCGAGTACGTAAAACACCCCGTCTCCGCTGATCAGCGGCAGCATCGGCTTGATGTGATACCGGTCCGACAGCATGGTGAACTCATCGAAACGGTACGGCAGGCGGTAATAGCAATACTTGTCGCGTGTCATGAACATCGCCAGACCGTCACTCTGGTGCTGCCAGAATTCAAAATCGTCGATCATTTCACGCGGGGTTTCGAGGTAGCTGTCCGCCTCGTCCTGGTCGAGTCCCATTTCCAGCAGGTAGCTCTCCAACTGCTTCAGCATATTCTTGAAGCGGACCGGATTCTGCTGCGTCGCATCGCCGCCGCGTGCCGTGTGCATGTACAGTGACGTGCAGAGTTCATCCCGTTCTTCTATCAGACTCTTCAGGTCTTCCATTGTGACAACGTCCATGGATCTTCCTCTTTGGCTTATCATTCCGGTTCAGACCGGAATTCCTTGTTTTCCGTGGTTTACCTGTCCTGCACAACTCGTGACCGGCAGGTTGTGTCGGGTTTTGGCCCGCGTTTGCGGGATGTGATCCGACGCTCCCGTCGAATCGTAAGCAACCTTGACTTTATCCTACACAACCAGTGGATTTGAGCCGCCTGTTCGCAAGGGGCCGGACCTCCGGCTCGACCTTTGCGGAGCGGTGCATCAGTTGTTGTGGCCCCGCACGACAACCCGAATCTCAAGATTCAGCAACAGGTCGAGGTACTCTTCCAGGTAGCGTGTCAACAGGAACCGCTCCCGGACCGTCTCACGTGCCCGTTTTCCCATCTCCACACGTTTCCCTTCATCGTTGACAAGTTCGACGATATACTTCGCGGTTTCTTCAATCGATTCCACGAGGAATCCATTTTCGCCGTGTACGACCTGGTTGCGAATGCCGCCGACATTGCCGCCGATCACCGGCGTGCCCTTCCACATCGCTTCGGAAACAGTCAAGCCGAACCCTTCACGTTTCGACTTCTGCAGCACCACTGCTGCACGGTTTTGCAGGGCATTCACCAGCGCGGTATCCTCGACGCTCAGAATTTTGATCCTTTCGCTCTCTTCATCCAGAAGCGATTCATACACTGCACGCCCTCCCGGATCGTCGGTGGCCACGTTGCCAAGCAGCACCAGGGTCGCATCGACCTCTTCACGTGCAAGCTTGAACGCTTCGATTACGCCTTCCGGATCCTTCCACTTGTCAAAACGCGAAACCTGCACCAAAAGCGGTTTATCCGAAGGGATGTTGTACTTGTCGAGACGATCCAGGATCTCCTCTTCCGTCATCTCCTTGTTCAGGATGCTGAAGGGATCTATCGCCGGCTCAAACACCAGCTGGGGGGTCTGCAGCTTCTGCTTGTAATCTTCACGGCTGACAATGACAGCGTCATATTGTTCAATGAACGGTTCCATGTAGGCCCACAGGTCCGGATCGGGATCGGTCAAATCGACATGACAGCGCCAGAGCCACGGTACGGTTTTGTTGTAATGCTCAATCATCGGCAACGGCTGGGGATCGTGCACAATCACAGTGTCGTGAGTGAGATGGTTACGCACCGCGTTTTCACGCACAACACCCTCATAAATCCGTTTCTTTCGTTCGGTCAGGTTGATCGAGCCGCCCTGAAGCGCATTGTGCATTTTCTTGGTGACGCTGAAGAAGTCCGGCGTTCCCTGGATCACACGCCAGCCGGTTTTCAATCCAACCTGGTTCATCAACAGGGTCAGCGACGACAACAGGGACGCTACCCCGCCGCCGTAATACGTCGAATTGATGTTGGTGACATGCATACCGCGAAGACTGTCGGCCTTCTTCCGGATACGCTCAACGGCATCGTCCCCGACATAGTCACGGTAATCGTCAATGGTCGGCAAGCGGGTTTTTTCGCCCGGATCGTTTGAAGGAACATTGCTGTTATACATGAATCAGATTCACACCTCCCGGTGTTGTTGTGACGCTGAACAGGTGTGCGCACTCTTCCGCGACCCGGGTTCCCGGGTGGACCGTTTCATGTACTGCATGTACTGGGGGAACTTCGTTCCCCTCGTTCCGTAAGGTCTTGCCTGCCGCAGGCAAGTGAGACCTGACGGATGATATCCTTCCATTCATCTGAGATGGTCCACTATATATGATATTGCAGTGTACGGATCATGACAAGCCCTGATACTCAGGAATTTGCGAACAGGAGTGTAAGACACCGAATTTCTAATGTCTGATTATATTGATTGTATTTCGATACGAACACAGAAAATGCGATATCTCTTCTCGAGCATGATTGCATTGTTAGCCCGGATATTTCACGAGTTCAAACTGCGTCAGATGTGAGGCGCGAAGAATGAAGCTGTATTGCCATACCGCGAATCCTTCGCAACAAAGCAGATGACGCAGTTGGGACCGCCCGAAGGGGGAATGAATAGATGAGT
>WJJA01000172.1 GCA_014729955.1 bacterium | reverse complement strand
TCGTCATCACGTCTCACCTTGTCAGACAGGCGTTGCGGGTAGTAGGTCCCGCGTGTGCCGCCCTCTACGATTACATCCGACACTTCACGATCTTCGACCAGCAGGGTGATCTTGTCGCCGGAGACCTGGTTGGATCCCTGGTCTTCACCTTCGTTGAAGATATGGTAAACCGCGCGTGCCTGGCGATTGCCTGCCATGCGTGCCACTTCGCCGTTTTCGAAGTCCATCACGATACGAAATGCCCGCATCCACGAGCGCGGGGCGGTGGTGTCCGACGAATCGGAGTGCATGAAGGCGACCGCATCGCCGAAAATCTCGACCGAGTCGATCGACTCGTCGGTAAGGTACAACCAGATCGAGTCGCCGCGCGCCTCGTCACGATCCCGCCACACCACCGGCTCGCCGATCATCAGCGCCTTGTCTTCCTCCGGATAGAAGAGCAGCCGGTCGCTGCGGCCGTCCACCTCCTCCCAGCGGATCGTCACACTGTCTCGTGCGTCGGCGATGCCGTAGCGAGCATCGTACGCCATGAATCTGGAGGTGATCCGTGCAACCTCTTCGCCCGTGCTGTCATACTCGGTCAGAACCGGTTTCAAGGGCACTTCGCCGCGTTCACGGTCGCCTTCCCAGGTGCCCATGCCGCCGGTCAACAGGGTGTTGCGTTGTTCGTCATAGACTTCCATGTGGTCATAGAACTGGGCGATACGTCCCTGTTCGATGTATTTGCCTTCGCGGCAGGTAAGCAGGACCGAATCACGGTAGATCTTCACATTGCCGCGGGCTGTCGTCAGTTGCTTGTCTTCGTAATGTTTCACTTCATCCGCGGACAGTGTGCGCTGCGGATCGATGAAGAGGACACGGCCCAGCAGGCGAAGCTCGCCGAGATCGTTGTAATACTGGGCCAGGTCGCACCACATCGTGCTGCTGTCCTGGATAAACTTGACTCGACTCTGCAAGGTGGTGAGCAGTCCGCGCGGTGTCTCCTGCTGGCTCATGGATTCTGCGCGCACGATTTTCACAGCGCCGTTGGTGTCTCGCCCCTTGCCCTGGTAATTGCCCCAGTCATCCGGCAGAGTCGGTCCTTCTCCGGATCGCAGTTCACGCTGTCGGGCGACAAAATCCTGTTCTTTCTTTCGGACGGGAAAAGGATTGAAGGTTTCGCCGGGCCGTCCGGTCACGACAAGCACTTCCACGCCGAGCAGCAGCAGGACCAGCAGGAGCTGTATGTACGAGGAGCGTCTCACTTCTTACCCTTCGAAGAAGACTTGGGCTTGCTCTGCATCTTGGACGGCTTGGACTTCATTTTCTGCTTCTTGCCGGATCCGTCAGAGCTGCCGCCTGACGGCATCATCATCGGCTGACTCTTCTGCGGCTTCTTTTTCGGTTTCGGCGCAATCAGCACCGTGTCCCCATCGCCCGTCGTCACGCCCATCACGGCACGGAGGCTGTCCCAATACGCCGCTTCGGTGGAATCGACCGTGGTGGTGTCGGTCGCGATTTCGGTGGTGTCGGGCTTGCCCTTTCCTTCGGCTTTATTACGATGGCTCACGCCGCGTGGATTGGTCAGCCGCTTGTATTCCAGGTTGTCGGAGGCGATCATCGCATCGCCGTAAAGGGTGTCGTACTCGGTCATCACACGGACGAGCGTATCGCTGCGGATAAGCTGTTCCCGCTTGTTCCAGTTCATGCGCTCGGTTTCGATCACCATCCCGCTGTCGGTGACCACGCGAACGTTGCCGTATGCCTCAAGTGCACGTCCGGCCTGCAGCACGACTCCGCTGTCCGCGAAGAGGTGGCTGTTGATATGACCGTCCTCGTAGAAATCGACCTCGATCCCGCCGAACAGCTTGGTCATATTGGTGCGGTCGTGCTGATGCACAAGCGGCGCTTCGACGACGAAGGAGATCTCGCCGTCGACGGTGTGCGTGATCTCGACATTTCCGAACTCCGCGCTGGGCATTTCACGTCGGATTTCCGGATCGACAAGATCGACGTCTTCTTCAAGGTCCGCACACCCCGCAAACAGGGCTGTCATCGCCAGGGATGCAACAAGGATTATGAATCGTCGGGCTTTCACGTTCGTATACCGCCCCCTTTGTCGTCTTCAATGGTTTGCAGGACCGTGTCCCACATATCGCGTGCGTGAATGATCGCTTCAACGGTTTCGCGCACGACTCCTCGCCCGCCGGGCACATCGGTGACCGCATGCACCGCCTCGATCACCTTCGGATGGGCGTCGGACGGCGCAACCGCGAGCCCGGCGCGTTTCAGGACGGGTATATCGAAGAGGTCGTCTCCGATATAGGCCGCTTCCTCCTCTCGCACCCCCGTTTCGTCCAACAGTTCCTCGAAAAAGCCGGTTTTTCGGAAGTGGCCCCCCTTGATATGGGTGATTTTGAATTTGGCCAGACGATGTTTCACCGCCGGGGCGGGGTCGCCGGTAATCACCGCGAGCTGCATTCCTGCCGCCTGTGCCATTACGAAACCGAAACCGTCCCGCATCGAAAACTGCTTGAACAACAGACCCTCGGCGCCGTAGTAGGCGTTGCCGTCCGTCAGCACACCGTCCACGTCGGTAATCAGCAGTTTCACGGCCTGCATACGCTGTTTCAATGCGGCCTGTTCAATGTTTGCCTTCACCGCCCCTCCCTGGCCTGTTTTTTGCATGAAAGCTACGATGAAAACAAGGGGACGGTCAACTCTTCCCGAGGCGGGAACGCCCCGTCTCCCGCGAAGATTTCCCCCTGCATCCCGTTCATGTTACCTTGTCCCACTTCATGGATATCGATGCGATCGGCTGCCGCGACGGCAGACCTTCGCTGCCGTATCCGCAGAATGTGCGCAAAAGGAGCAGACTTTACCATGAGCCTGAACGATACACCCCGAGACGACAGCGGACGCATGCCGACGCCCGAGGAAGTGCAGCGGGAGCTGGAGCAGTTCCTGAAGCAACAGACCGGTGAAAACACAGCCAAAGCCGATCTGGACAGCCTGGGTACGAAAGAGACCGAAACGCAGCCGAAGGATGACGCACCGAGTATCGAGACCAACCTTATACCGGCTGAGCTGGAGCGCTACCTGCGTCAGTTTGTGGTACGGCAGGAAGAAGCGGTGGAAGTGCTGGCGACCAAGATCGCGACCCACTTCCGGCGCATGCAGTGGGAGCAGGATGAGGGCAAGGGCGAGAAACGCATCCCCGGCCTGATCAAACCGAACATCCTGATGATCGGGCCGACCGGTGTGGGGAAGACCTACATCGTGAAGCTGATCGCCGAACGGATGGGCGTGCCGTTCGTGAAGGGTGACGCCACCAAGTTCAGCGAGACGGGATACGTGGGCGGCGACGTGGAAGATCTTGTGCGCGACCTGGTGCGCGCCGCGAAGGGCAACATCGCGGAAGCCGAGCACGGCATCATCTACATCGACGAGATCGACAAGATCGCAGCGTCCGGCGGGTTGAACGGCCCCGATGTGTCACGCACCGGCGTGCAGCGCAACCTGCTCAAGCTGATGGAGGAGACCGAGGTTGAACTGCGTGTCCCCCATGACCTGGCCGGCCAGATGGAAGCGGTGATCGAGACACAGAAGTCCGGCAAGGCCCCGCAGAAGAAGGTGAACACACGTAACATACTGTTTATTGTGTCAGGAGCGTTCGGAGGATTGGAGGACATCATCCGCAAGCGTCTCAACCGCAAGCCGATGGGATTCGGTTCCGATGTGGAAATTTCCGAACGGTCGGTGGATGATATCCTTGGAGAAGTCACGACGAACGATTTGATCGAATACGGCTTCGAGTCGGAATTCATCGGCCGCCTGCCTGTGCTGGTGCAGTTGCAGGATCTGGACGTGGACGGACTGTACGAGGTGTTGACCAACGAATACAACGCCGTCGTACAGGGCAAGATTCGCGATTTCAAAGCGTACGGGATCAAGCTGCATTTCTCTGAGGAAGCGCTGCTTGAAATCGCGAAACGGGCTCACAAGGAAAAGACCGGGGCACGCGGTTTGACACGGGTCGTGGAGAAAGCGCTGATGCCGTTTGAAAAGCGTCTGCCTTCCACCACTCTTCGTGAATTCACTTTTTCCGCAGAGATGATGGAGAACCCCAGGGCCGCCTGCGAAGAACTGGTGACCGGCGGCTCAATCCGTCAGGCGGTGGAGGCATTTCAAGATGAGACCGGTGTGGCCCTCGAAGTCTCGCCGAATGCAAGACGCTGGCTGACCGAACATGCACGAGACGAACAGACCCCGGGTGACGTCCTGCTCACCACCTTGAAGGATTTCCACTATGCCTTCAACCTGCTGAAACGGGACAACATGAATGTCACGCCGGCTCTGCTTGAAGCGCCCAATGAGTACATGGAAGACTTGATCAAGCAGTCCTACAAGGAAGAGAAGGACTGAAATCCGGGATCGTTTCAACATATCGCAGCTGCCCGGTTTTAACAAGCTGGATGGTTTTGTTCCAGCTCGAGTATTGTACGAGTTCAAACTGCGTCAGATGTGAGGCGCGAAGGATGAAGCTGTATGGCAATACCGCGAATCCTTCGGAACAAAGCAGATGACGTGCTTGGGACTGCCCGAAGGGTGAATGAATAAATAGGTTTTTCTTGGGTACAAACCGTCGCCGGGAGGAAGTGACAAATTGGGGAACATCTTCCTGTAAAACCAGTCCTTACCATAGCTCGCTTTCATCATTCATGAAATCTTCGGGCTAGCCCTCCCCGATGCGACGCAGTCGGGAACGGAGGGTATTGCGTGTCAGCCCCAGGTAACGTGCGGCACGGCTTTTGTTGCCGTCGAACTTCTCCAGCGCTTTTCGAATGATTTCTTCTTCGAGCGCCTGCAGGTCGAATGGTTCATCCGGCAACCGCAGGTTGCCCGGCACAAAGGCACTGCCGCCGGATCGTGCCGCCTGAGAGGGGTCATCCTGGAGAAACCCGATGTGCTCCGGCTGTAATTCAATATCATCAAACAGGAGGACGGCACGGTTCAACGCATTCTGCAGCTCACGAATGTTGCCGGGCCAGTGATAGGCCTGCAACTGACGCAGGGCATCGTTGGATATAAAGCGAAACCGCCGACCCTTCTGCTGCGCAAACCGTGTCAGGAACATCTGCGCGAGCGGTCCGATCGCTTCACGCCGTTCCCGTAGCGGCGGCAGATGAATACGGCCCAGATCAAGTCGATAATACAAATCCTGGCGGAACAGTCCCTGTTGTACAAGCTCCTTGAGCGGCCGATTGGTCGCTGTTATGATGCGGACATCGGTTTGAATCGGACGATCCCCGCCGACACGATAGATCTCCTTCTGTTGCAGGGCACGCAAGAGCTTCGGCTGCAGATCCAGGGGCATATCGCCGATTTCATCCAGGAAAAAAGTCCCACCGTGAGCCTGTTCGAAACGCCCTTTCGCACCGCCACGGCGTGCTCCGGTAAACGCTCCTTCCTCGTAACCGAACAACTCCGACTCGAAGAGTTCGCCCGGGATGGCGGTGCAATTGATTGAAACAAAGGGCGTGTCAACATGCTCTTCACCGTAATGCACAAACTTGGCGATAATCTCTTTGCCTGTCCCCGTTTCGCCTTCAATCAGGACCGGAACTGAACGGTCCTTTTGAAACAGCTGCGCCATGGAGATCGCGTTGCGCATGTTTTCCGAAAACACACCAATACGGCCTTCGCCTTCCAGCTCGATAAATGCCTTTCCGCGAAGGGTGTCAGGATCCTGTACTGAGGATTGCTCTTCCTGCATACCGGGACCGGTGTTCTGCTGCTGATTCTGCTCAATGCGTTCCACCACTTTGGCAAGATCGGAAACATCCACCGGTTTCAGCAGGTAATCTTCCGCGCCCTCCCGTAACGCTTTGACCGCACTTTTCGTGTCGGCAAATCCGGTCATCAGTACAAAAGGGACCGAAGGATGCTTGTCCCCTCCCCGGATGGATTGCAGCAGGTCATGCCCCGACATGCCGGGCATACGGATATCGCTCAGGACCATTTGAAACTCATACTCACCGAACAGCTCGAGGGCGCGCTCCGCCTGGTTGCATTGAATCACTTCATGCCCGAGCGCACCGTCAAGGAAGTTCGCAAGAGCCTGACGGCTCATGGGTTCGTCATCCACCAGCAGGATTCTCATCACGAAGATCTCCCCTGATTCTCATCGTCTTCTGATGCAACAGAATTCATCACCGGGATGCGAAATTCGATACCGGTGTTTCCGGAAGGCAGCGTCTCTAGACTGAGCCGGCCCTGCAGCATCTCGAGAAACTTTTTCGCTACCGCAAGAGGCAGGCGTTCATCGTCCGGTTGAGCGATATAGTCCGTCGGATTGCCTGATACGTTCACCCGGCTCCGACTCCGGTTGTCCTCCAGCCGAAAAATGGAGTGGGACTCATCTGCATCGGTTTGGATACGAATATGACCGTCATCGTCCCCGTTCTGCTCCAGAGCCAGCATGGAATGGTGGATCACATTGAGGATGATTTGCTCCAGACGTGTCAGATCGCCCCGTGTCGGAAGGAAGCGGTCGTGATTGCCCACAGTGAGCTTGATCTGATTGGCTTCCAACATGCGGGCAGACAAACGGACCGCGTTGCGAAGCGCCAGGTTGAGATCTGCCGGGCCGCGGCTCTCGGTTCGCTCGCCGTCTTGCCACAATGGTTGAGTTTTGTGCACGATATCCGTAATCGAATCAGCTGCCTGGGTGATGTCGGAAAAGAGTTTCACCACGACATCCGGCAAGACGACCTTCTGCGATTTCTGCAGGTACAACGCTGTATCGGCGTTGACCTTGATCGCATTCAGCGGCTGGTTTATGGAGTGAGTCAATGCTCCGGCTATGACCTGCATGGAAGAGAGACGGGCAGATCTGTATGCCAACTCCATGGTGGATGCACGTTGCCGCTCGGCCTTCAATTGCGCTTCGAGCCCGCGGCGGAAACGATCCTCGCTTTGCACCTGTTTGCTTACATCGATAAACAAAAATACCGCACCCTCGACCGGTTCCGGTCGCTCCACCGAGGAAATCGGCAGCACGACTGCGTCGGCGGGAAAGCGATGACCGGCCGCATGCTGAAGGCTGAGCATCACCCCGGTCTTTTCGCGGCCTTCCCGCAGGGTCGGCAGAATCGGCGACAGCCGCTTTGTTCCGCCCGTCTCGCCCCATTTCATGGGTTCAAGCGTCGTGTCAACATCGACCCCGATGAGTTCGCGACGGGAACGGCCCGACAAACGTACCGCTGTGTCATTCACCTCGATAGCGTTCCCGTCCTGGTCCATGACGATCACGCCGACCTTGTCCGAGGTGAACAGGGCGTCCAACTGACGCTCACGCATCTGCAGCCGGCGATGGGTGATATCCCACTCCATCGCCATGGCGGTGAGAACACCGAAAGTGCGAAAACGGCATCGACGAATCTCCTCCCATCTCTCCGGAGGTTGATCGACCGCGGCGAGCACACCTGCCAGCAGGCGGTTTTCCGATAGTACAGGGGCAATGGAAAGGGAAGAAGAACTCGACCTGCCCTGGAGCAGGCCCTGAGTTTCCGACGAGGTCAAGCAGTGAATGATGCCGTCCTGAAGGATCTGGATTGTTTCAGGTTGGAATGTGAGGGTCGCTTCTTTCCGAAAGACATCGATCTCTCGACCGTCGGAATAATCCGGGCTCACCCAGCGTGAAAAAACCCGTGCCGTCTGAGTGGACTCGTTTTCCATCGGGGTATTGAGAATGAAAAGAGCAAGATATTTGGCCTGCAGCGCTTCACCGAGACGGGCGAGCAGGGGAGAAAAGGCGTCCGGATCACGTACACCCCTCTGCAGCTCGTCGGTGTTGAGAAAGTAAGGCATGGGTTGTCTCCTCGACTGACTGCATCCTGCAGGATCGAATGGATGAGGAAACTTACACCCGACCGGGACCGGTTCCAAGGAACCAGTAAAATTGGTTGAAATCCACCAATTGCCACTGACAGGACAAACACCAAAAAAAGAAAGTCCGGGCTGCGGGTGACCCGGACCTTCAGGGGGGAAATGGGAGGAGGATCAATGTATCGC
>WJJA01000171.1 GCA_014729955.1 bacterium | reverse complement strand
ACCATGTACGTTTATGCCGCTCAGAGGTTCCTTTTCTGCAGGCTGAAGTTGTGCGTTTCGTTCGCTTGATACCGTGTCCCGTATCACAAGATAAGAAACGATTTGATCACAAACTCTTATGAATCGAAGCCGGGGATGCGATGAAGCGAACAGGAGCCGATCGGTTCATCCCCGCGCCGGAAGATCTCTTCATACACATTGGGGCAGTACGGCCCGGCCTTCTCACCCGAGTCTTCACAGATCTTCGCACTCACAACGCCGACCGGCTGCTCGAACTCGAGACGCTCCCATCCCATTTCCTCATGCAGCTCCCGCATGAAGATCGCCCAGATCGGCAGTGCGGCACGCGACCCGCTCTGATGTTTACCGAGACTCTTCGAGGGATCGTCGAAGCCCAGCCAGACGCCCGCGACAATGCGCGGAGTGAAACCGACAAACCAGGCGTCGGTAAAATTGTTCGTTGTACCGGTTTTGCCGCCCGCCGGGTGCCAGAACTTGTATTTCCAGCGTGCCGACCCCCCTGTACCCCGAGTTGCAACATCCTCCAGTAGATTGACCATGATGTACGCAGTTTCGGGGCTGAGCACGATTTCTCGTCGGGGACTGAAAGAAGTGATCTCAATGTCGCTTTTATCATCAATGTGTTCGATATACCGTGGTGTGGCCCGCATGCCTCCGGATGCGAACACAGTGTAGGCGGTGATGACATCAATGGGAATCACACCGTTGGATCCGAGAGCCAGTGAGGGCACAGCATCCAGATGCGTACGAATGCCCATGCGGTGGGCGTAACGCACGACCTCAGACACGGGGATCAGTCGATCTTCGCCGGCCACGAGACGCACGGTGACGTTGTTCAGGCTCGAACGCAAGGCCTTGCGCAGGCTTACATAGGTGCCGCGGTTCTCCACGGAGTAGTTTTCGGGCCTCCACCAGGTGCCGTCCGGCATCTTCACCGGCTGCACCATGTTAAGCACTTTATGGTTCGCGTAGATCCCGTTATCGATCGCGACCGTATATACAAATGGTTTAAACACGGAACCCGGTTGACGAAGAGCCTGCACCGCACGATTGAACTTGTATTCACGGAAGTTGCGCCCGCCAACCATCGCGAGAACATCGCCGTTGTCGGGGTCCATCGCTACAAATGCGACCTGTACGACGAAATTTTTCTTCAGCAGGCTGTCGATCAGTACACTGTCTCGCATGGCTTCATGAGTCAACGACAGGATCGAGTCCTTCAGGAAAGCGACACGCTCGGGAGCGATCAGGGTATCGGCGGGATCATAGATTCCCTGCTGAACGAGGGAATCGGTAAAACTGTCCCTTAGCCAATCCTCCAGCCCTTCTTTACGGAAGCGGACATAGAAATCCTCCTGGAAGGGCACGATATGACTGTCGATCGCGGCTTCGGCCAGCGACTGGATCGTGGAATCCAGGGTCGTATAGATCTTCAAGCCGTCCCGGTAATAATCGAAGCCGAACGGCTCTTGCAGTTCTTCCAGGGTCTGACGCACCTCTTCGGTAAAGTAAGGGGCGATGCCGAGTTCTTCATCCTGTTCGAACGGCACAACGTGGAGTGATTCGGCTTTTGCCTGCTCGTACTGAGCCTGATCAATGGCCCCGAAATCGAGCATGTTGTTGAGAACTGTATTGCGGCGTCGTACCGCATCCTCCGGATGGAACCAGGGCGAATAATAGGCGGGCGCCTTCAGCAGACCGACAAGCATCGCCGATTGCTGCAGGTCGAGCTCCCACGCATTCTTGTCGTAATAACGCTGTGCGGCGGATTGGATGCCGTAGGCGCCGTGCCCGAAATACATCTGCGTGAAGTACATCTGCAGGATTTCTTCTTTGGCATAGGTGCGTTCGATTTGCACCGCTGTCATGATTTCCTTGAACTTGCGTGTGAAGGTCTTACGAAGGTGTAGGTAGAGATTCCGGGCAAGCTGTTGAGTGATGGTGGAAGCACCCTGCTTCTTCGACATGGTTGACAGGTTAATCACGACAGAACGAGCGATACCAACCGGATCGACACCCCAGTGCTCGTAGAAATTTCGATCTTCGGTGGCAAGGGCAGCTTCGATTACATACGGCGAGATCGAATCGAGAGGCACCTGCACACGCCGTTCCGTGAACAGTTCCTTGAGCAATTCCCCGTTACGACCGTATACCTTGGAAATCAACCGGGGTTCGTACGTTTCAAGCTGTTCCAGATTCGGCAGCTCATCGGCCATCGGTGCAAGAAAGGCTGTGATGCCCATAGCCCCAAGCACCGCGGTAACCGCCCCGACAACAAGCAACGATCCAAACCCGGGCCGTGTCCACCAGGGATACGGATTCTTACGGCTGCGCAACGGGTCGCGTCGATTGGATCCGGATTCCGATGTTCGCCAGTTCATGTCTGCTGCGTTCTCCCTTCGGGTAACCCCCCTGCAATCACACTGTACTGCCGAAAGGTAAGAAAAGGTCCCGGGTTGTGATACCAACCGTCGTCACATCGCAAGAGTTTCTGTTGGTGAGTGTGTCCAAAAATCACCATGTCATAACCGCCCTGAAGGATACGCCGCGCCATCGCGAGGTACTCATGATCCGGTCTGAGATGACCGTCATATTTCTTGTAAGTGTTCCTCCGTCCGGCATCCGACGCCCATTTGCCCAGGTTCAACGCAAGGTCAGGATGCACCAGAGTCTGGAACAGAGCCTGGCTGACGGGGTGACGAAAGACACGTTTCATCGCACGATAACCGTGATCGCTCTGGGCCATACCGTCACCATGGTGCAGCCGGGTGCGGCGTCCGTCGATTTCCGCATCCCACTCTTCCTGGTGGAGCCTCATGCCCACAACATCTCCGAGAAATCCTCGGATGAGAAAGTCATGGTTCCCGGCAAAGTAGTGAACCTCAATTCCTTCTCGTATCATGTCATGCAGATCGTACAGCAAGGGCATCGCACGCTTGGGAACCACCTGCTTCCATTCAAACCAGAAATCAAACACATCCCCCATGAGCAGCAGCACCGATGTGCGCGGGCGCTCATCGCGAAGCAGCTTGCGGAAGAGAGTGATGTCTTCTTCGGCTCCGTCTCTACCGTCCAAGGGTAAATGGGCATCGCCGAGCAGCAGGATTTGGCGGTCAGGTGCTGTAGTGATCTGTTCCACCGGGTTCCTTCCGAGAGAGGCGTCATGCGGCAGAATCTCCCGGTGAAGGTACAAAAAACTCACTTGAGATGCACATCCACTTGCACGTCCCGGCGATGAGCCGCTATTTTTCATAGTCTGAAAAGGAGCCACGTCGGTTTTTTGGAAGGGAACCGATTACTTTTCTATAGGTGAAGTTCAGCCTACCAAACCAAGGAGGTTGTGCATGCGTAAGAGAGCCTTATTTGTATCCGTTGCAGTGCTGTTTCTGCTGTCAGCGGTGGTCTGGGCGGCCCCGTTACAGAAGGTCTCCCACAATCCTTACACCGGGACCGTCAGCCTTGACCCGCAGGAGAATGCGCGTCACGAGCTGGACGAAGTCTACTGGACGGAAGATTGGGAAAACGGTGAAAATGGCTGGTATGTAGAGGACTCTGCCATCAGCACCGATTACTACTGGGCGACATCGGACTATGAGCCGCAGGAAGGCGACAACTCCTGGCGCTGCTTCGATCCCGATATCGGCACCAACGGCGGGTATGATAACCACTGGCTGCAGTGGATTTACACCCCGGAATTGGACCTGACCGGCACTACCAGTCCGGAAGCGACTTTCCAGATGCGTATTATCTGCGAAGATCCGGGCGACGAACCGGCCCCGTATGACGGTTGGGACGGCGGCAACGTCTGGGTGATGTACACCGACGGCGGCGAAACCGTGCGTGAAGTCGTGGAAACCGACGTTGCCTATAACGTGACCGCGTCCTACGCGTTCGGCTTCGAATGGGGCTACGGCGAACAGAACCTGATTCCGCAGTGGAGCGGCACGACCGATTTCGCTGATTGGCAGATGGTTACGCTGGACCTGTCCGACTACACCGACTACGATGATGTGCAGGTCGCGTGGGTGTTCTGCTCCGACCCGGCCTATTCGACCTACGAAAACGACATTATGACCGGTTACCAGATCGACGACATCCAGATCGTGGACGGCGCCGATGAGCTGTTCGCGGACGATGCCGAAGATCCGGAAAACAGCGAGCTCGATTTCCACAGCGGCCGCTGGACAAGCCCGGCACCGCCCCCGAGCTGGGAAATCATTGAGGAAGGCGGCACCGCGCCGTCCCCGACCCACGTGCTCGCGCAGGAAGACACCCGTCTCGGCTTCACTCACTACTGGGTCAGCCCTGACATCGACCTGACCGATGTCGAATTGATGCCCGGCCAGCAGCTGAAGCTGGATGTGATGGTGCGCGGCGACCTGGACAACACCGTTGACGAAGCCAACTGGACCGTGAAGGTCTGGCGCCCTGATGAAGAAGTGTGGGCGTATGCTTCCAACGTGATCCAGGATCCGGACGGTAACAACTACGTCTACATTGACACACCGGATGAATGGTCTTCGTTCGATGAGACCTACAGCGATCCCTGGCTGTTGAATCCCGTCGCGGGTATGGTGACCAGAATCCGCGTCGAATGGACCGCTTCGACAGAGCCGTACGTGGCGTTCACCGGCGCGTACTTCGATGACTTCACGATCTCTGTGCCGTCGATCGAGTACGACCTGCAGACCAAGTTCTACGTCGAATTCCCCACTTCGGTCGGCATCCCGAACGAAGGCTGGGCACGTTTTGTCAACAACGGTACGGAACCGGCGGACAACGTGACCGCACTGTGGTTTCGTGACACCATCGCCCGTTCGTTCAACACCGGTTCCCAGATCACGGTCCCGGCGCTGGATTCGATCGAAGTCTACATTGACGACATGACCACAGAGCCCTACGGTTGGACTCCGACCGAGGACGAAGTCGGCGAAATGACCGTTTCCGCAGAACATCGTCTCGACGGCGATCAGATCCCGGATAACGACCGTGTCGACATCCCTGTGGATGTGACCGAGGAAGGTGTGTGGGAGCTGGGTCATGACCTCCGTGAAATCATTTCCGGCTCGATCAACATCCCGATCGGTTCCGGCCAGTTGATGTATCTCGAGCGGATCGAGCCCATCGCGGATGAGCCGGTGACCGTGAACAGCATGGATTACGGTTACCTCTATCTCGCGTCTGATTGGCCCGCTACTGACCCGGAAGTTACGGTGCATGTGTACGAGGCGAACGGTCCCGACGGCGATGTCGGCGATGAACTCTACAGCGGCACCTTCACGGTCCCGGGCCAGGGTTCCGACGGCTACTATGTCGTGAACTTCGACTTCAGTGACGACGCGCCTACCGGTGTGACGTCAGACTTCTACGTCTGGGTCGAGATGATGACCGAAAGCGGCGATCCGAACCGTGGTACGGCGCCCTACACTGGTCTGACTTCTGAAACCAACGAGATCCTGCCTCAGACCCACTACTGGATCTGGGACGGCGACCAGACCTTCAACAACACCAACTTCATGTTCTACATGCGCCTGAACACGGTCTCGGAAAACAGCGTCGAGGAATTGACGGACGGCGGTGTGGTGCCGAACGACTTTGCTCTCGGCAATGCCTATCCGAATCCGTTCAACCCGAGCACCACGATCAACTTTGACGTCGCCCGTTTGAGCAACGTGAAGATCGCGGCCTATAACGTGATGGGCCAGGAAGTCGCTACCGTGTTGAACCGCAGCATGGACGCCGGCAGCTACAACGTGACCTGGAACGCCGCCGACCTCGCCAGTGGTGTCTACTTTGTGCGCATGGAAGCGGACGGCTTCAACGCGGTTCGCAAGGTTATGCTGATGAAATAAGGATTGACATCCAGGCGATCGAGTCGGTTCGTCCAAGAACTTGTGTTCGACGACAACCGACCCATCGCTATGTAACTTTCCTGCTTGCCGGTGTTGCCCCAAGGTTGCAGAACCCGGGCACACCGGCAAGCTTTCTTTTTTGTGTTCCAGGCGTCCATTCACCTGAAAAGGAACGAGGTACGTGGGGATACGGCTTCAACTGCCCATCCGGGAACTGCTGCAACCGGAACGGATTCATGAGACAACCTTTACCGGCGGCGGTGATCGCACCGAGTTCGGACGAGCGGCTCATCGTCTGAGGATGGATCAACAGCTCGTGTCCGTCGAAAGGTATCGTACAGAGGTACCGCTCCAACGCATTGTCTCGATTCAGGGTCTAGAGGTCGTAATCAAAGGGCGAGCCGACGGACTGTTTCCGGACGGACCGGTCGATGTGATCGAAGAGATTAAAAGCGTCGAAGATGTCTCCGCTGAGCCGACGGCTGTGCATCGCATGCAGGCGTGTATCTATGCCTGGCTGCTCGGTGAAAACGACGGCCGCTCAGTCGACCTGTTGCTGACGCTGATCAATCCCCTTGCCGGCGAGTGGCGGGAAATCCGTGAAACGCCGGACTCGGAAGAAGTGGACCGGGAGATTCATCGGCGGCTTGCGCGTATCGTCTCAAGCAGGCTTCTTGAAATGGAACGGCTCGACAAACGTGCGGCGGCAGCCGTGAGTTACGTCTGGCCTTATCCGGAGAAGCGCCCTTCCCAGGATGAGATGGAGCAGGCGGTTCGGCGGACAATCCGTGAACAGAGGCACCTGTTGCTGGAAGCCCCGACGGGCAGCGGGAAAACCGCTCCGATCCTGATCGGTGCTCTCCATGAGGCGGCTCGGACGCATGCCCGCATTGCCTTCGCGACGAGCCGACGCGCGCAGACACCCGATCGCGTCTCATTCCTGGAGCATCAAATCCCCGCTCTGCTGAAAGGGCGTGCACTGCAACTTGGAACCGCCGCGGAGCTCTGTCCGGAACACAACCTGCTTTGTGTCCATCAAAAGGAACGTCTGCAGCCGATTGATCCGTATGATCGTCCCGAATGGTTCCAGAGGTTGCTCGAAAGCGACGGAGTGATCCGACCCGCTGAAGTGAAGATAATTGCGCAGACCCACAAGCGTTGCGCTTTACGGCTGCAGCGCGATCTGATCCCGTGGATGGACATCGTGATCGGGGATCAAAACCAGTTGGCCGATCCTTTCGTGTCTCATCCGGGCTGGTTTGAGCGAAAACGCGGAGGGCGACAGACCGTACTGCTTGTAGACGAGGCGCACGGCCTGCCCGAGCGGATGCGCGACCGATACAGGATCCAACTCACACGGATGGGGATACGACAGTTCGGCCGCTTTCTGGAGCAACACTCCCCTGCCCCGTTGGTACTGGAAAGTTACCACCTTCTTGAGAAACTCGATGAGAGGGTGGAGGACCTGTTGTCGCCTTCGGTCTACCTGGAGGAAACACCGCTCTACGAGCAATGGGATCCCGTCGATGACGAGATCCTCCCGATCATGCAGCGCCTGGACTGGATCCTGTCCCAACTGAACCTTCGAACGGAAACGGAACAAGAGATCGAGTTTCAGCGATTGGTGGCACGCACGGCGGCCATGCAGCGAAACGCTGAAGCGTGGCGCGGCTACCTCGACCGTGAGAACGGCCTGCTCGGGATTGAACCGGTACAACCCGGTCGTTTGCTGAAGCGCCGCTGGGCGGAGACCGTCTCGACCATCGCCTTTTCGGCTACGCTGTCACCTCCGGGACACGTGTTGGAGGAGTTGGGACTGCCGGAGGATCGCAGCGACGCCATCAGCATCCCTGACTTTACCGAACCGGATCGCCGCCTTGTGTTGCGCTATACAGGCCTCTCCACCCGCTTCGACGACCGTGAAGCGAACCTGCCTCAGCTGGCCCATCTCCTCTCCATGTTGCCTGCTGCGACAGACGGCGGATGGCTGGTCTTTTTTCCGTCTCATGCGTATCTCGAGGCAACTGCATCCGCGTTGGCCGCCTATCCGGTCGAGGTGGTACCTCACCGTGCGGGGACACCTCCCCTATTAACAAGACGTCTGCTGGAACGTGCCGCCGGCCCGGCGGTGCACCTGATGGCGCTGGGCGGTGCGCAGGCGGAGGGTGTCGGCTGGGAATGTGCCGATCTGCACGGCGTTGTCGTGGTCGGTCCCGGATTTCATCCTCCTGCTCCTGACCGTGAACTGCGTCGTATCCTCTGGGACGTACGCGGTGAGGACGGCTTTCTGCGTGCCTACCTGCTGCCGTCCGTGGCACGGATCGTACAAGCTGCCGGCCGGCTGCTGCGTTCCCTCGAGCAGCGGGGTATCGTTCTTCTGGTCGGGCAGCGTTTCGGGCGGCACGATATCGCGGAGGCACTGCCGGACAGCTGGCGGGAAAGTGAATGTGTGGAGGATATGCGGGAACTGCTTCAACGTATCAACACATGGTGGGGGTAGAACCTGCGAAAAGACGTTCATCCGGTTTTGGTTCCATGCCTGTGGTATTGTATTTTATCAACTCAGGGATGCATGAATAACCATCCCGCTTTACCCCGAACGAACGCTGGAAGGTACCGATGATCCGCCATACACGACTGCTCCTGTTGATCGCTGTTTTCCTCTTGCCGGCCTTTGGCTGGATTGCCTGTTCCATCGAAGAAGCGGATGAACCGCCCCTGGGCGCGATATCCGTCACCGCCACCGACACTGACACCGGCGAAGAGGTTGTCGGCGCCCTGGTGCTGCTGGACGGTCGTCCCCGTACGGAACGCACGCCCGCCCTGCTGGGAGGGATTGATGTCGGGGATCACGAGGTGACTCTGTTGCCGGGGATCGGATATGAACAGGCTTCCCGTGAAGTGACTGTTGCCGGTCTCGATACAACGCACGCGGCATTTGACATCAGCGCACCGGTGAACGCGGGCGAGATCACGATTGAAACCAATCGAGACCCTGCACATATTGTTCTCGACGGCGCAGTCCAGACGGATTACAGTACACCGACCACCTTTCGTATTCCCACCGGCAGTTTCCATTTCAGCGTGTACAAGGAGGCTCATCGTACCGTGAGACCGGAACACGGCTGGACCTACTCTGTGGAAACCGATGCGGTTGACACGTTAACCTTCGACCTGCAGGCCGCCGGCGAGGAGGGTCTGGAACTCGGCGCGGATGTGGACCAACTGGTCTTTGACTTTGCCCGACCGTCCGACACGGGCGATACTGTATCCGTCGGACAGTACCGGGGTTACGCTCTGCTTGTCAACTTCTGGTACCGCGAATGCGCGCCCTGCATGCAGGAGTTCCCGGAAATCCAGGAGGTGTTTGAGGAGCGTTCGCCCGAAGGGTTTCGTGTCATCGCCGTCAATACCGGCTGGTTCAACGACGATTCCACTGAATTCGCGGAGGTTCGTGACCTGGGATTGACCTTCCCGTTGCTTTACAACGATACCGATCCGAACCTGACCTACGAGGACTGGTTTTTTGTCACCGAAGCGCCGACCAATATCCTGGTGGACCGTGAAGGGGTGATCCGCTATCGCTTCGGGCTGACAGGTTACGACGATTTGAATGATAAGCTGGATCTGTTGCTGGAAGAGTAAAGTTCATGCCGTACTCCGGGAAGCTGACCGCTGTTCTGCGGTTACTGGTACTCCCATGCCTTTGCCCGCCTACGGGTTTGGCTATCCCGCTTTGCAAAACCCTGTAAATGGAGGCAGCCCGGACTCGCTGAGTCCGGGGTCTTCAGGCTCGAGTGAAGCTGAGGCCGTATGGCAGCTGTCTTGTCGGCCGAACAACGGCTTGCCCGCCCGTTGTCACGGCCACAAGGAGAGGGGCTCGGTCAACAATAGGAATTGATAAGCTTTCGATGTATCGCATAGATCATGGAGCCGGAGCGGACCGGGACGTCCGAGCTCCGCTACCCGAAGTCAGCGACTCCGGGCTGCTTTTCGCCCGGGGTCGGCATTCCCGGGCTGCTTTTCGCAGGGACCGACGACTCCGGGCGTTTTGACGTCACCGTACCGGCATGGTCATCGCCCAGGGCAGGGTGCGCACCTCGACGTTTTCTTCCACCTTTTCGTCCGGGATCGGTTTTTCCGCCCACACCAGCGCGCCGGTCGGGCAGTACTTCGCGCAGGCCGGATCGCCTTCGCAGACATCGCACTTCACGATTTCCACGTTGGTCGGGTCGAAGTGAATGTTGCCGAAGGGGCAGGCGATGGTGCACGCCTTGCAAAGGATGCACTTGTCATTGCGGTTGATCGCGCCGGTCTCCGGGTCACGTTCCAGCGCGCCGGTCGGGCAGACCCGTTGGCAGGCCGCATCGTCGCACTGCAGGCAGAGCACCACCGATTTGACGTCGTTTCGAAGCGTGTAGGACCGTACACGTGTCAGCGAGGGCTTGCGCGGGTCGCGTGTGTGCACAAACGAGCAGGCGACCTCGCAGTTCTTGCAGTCGATACAGCGGTACGGTGTGACAAACAATCGTTTCCTGGACATGTGTCGTCCTATCGTAACATGTTTCTATGATGCGTCGTGTTGATGATCTTTGCTTCTATGTTCCGCCGGGTCTTGCCGTAGCGAAGCGAAGGTGTGACCTGACGGCTGTCATTCTTCGAATCCGCCAAGGTGTCAGGTCTTGAATCGGCGAAGCCCATTTGTGACCTGACACAACCAGGAACAAAGACCCGACATAATCATGGAATGCCCGTACTGAAGCCGAACGGCGTCGCAGTTCTTGCCTCAGGCAGATTCACCGTTCGAAACCAGATTTTCCTGCTCGACTACCGTCGCCTTGTTCTTCCGGGTGTCCCACGCTTCCAGCCAGTGAATAGCGGCATCGGCATCTTCCACCACGTCATACGCTTCCGCGAACGAATCGTGCGTAAACCCCTGTTCCTTCATCTTTTCAAACAACGCGATCAAGTGGTCCCAATGTCCATTCGTGTTCACCAGGATCACCGGTTTGTCGGTGATGCCGAGGGTACGCATCGCGATCATCGCGGTCATTTCCTCGAGCGTGCCGATCGACCCGGGCAGCGCGATGAACGCGTCCGACAGGTTCAACATCGCCTGCTTGCGTGTGTTCATATCGAGCACAAACTTCAATGTGTCGAGATCGTCGTTCACCAGCCCCTGTTTCACCAGGCACTGCGGGACGATACCGGTGACTGACCCGCCGGCCTCCTTCGCCGCCGCGGCCAGGGTCATCATCGGGCCGGTGGTCGTGCCGCCGTACACCAGGCGCCAACCTCGTTCGCCGATCAGTCGGCCAACGGCGTCGGCTTCACGGTAATACATCGTGTCCACCTTGCGCCCGGATGAGCAGAACACGCAGACTCGCAGGCTCACAGGTGCCTCCCTTCGTACGGGGTGGTCGAAGAGGTCTAGCCCAGCATCACACGGGCCAGGTCGGCGGCGGTCTCCTTTTTCCGCTGCCGGTCGCTCTTCGTGAAGTAGCTCTCGGGCAAGCCGGACTTTTCGGCGAAGTGCTTGATCTGCTCAGGTGTACCGATCGGTTCGCCGGAGACTTCGCAACGTACCAGCTCGAAATCCTTGTCCCAGATATGACGCACCCCGTTCTCTTCGGTCATCGGGATGGCGTCGGTCGGGCAGGATAGCGCGCACGCCCCGCAGCCGATGCAGGCGTCGATGTTCGGCACATCCACATACTTTTCCGGCCCGCGGGACAGTGTCGCAATCGCATTCGCGCCGATCGCCTCGCACACACGCACACAGATTGTGCACATGATGCAGGTGTCCGCATCCTTGCGTTTTTCGTATGAGGTGTCGTGAATGCCGTACTTGGCCGCCATCTGGCGGATCACATCGGAATCCGGCACACGTGCCAGCTGCAGGTCCAGCACCACGCGGCGGTTTTCGATCACCTCTTCCGAGCGTGTTGAGACGATCAGTTCCTCTTCGACCGGGTAGAGGCAGCTGGTCACCAGCTTCTTCCAGCCTTCCCAGTTGGGCTTGGTGATTTCCACCACGCACAGCCGGCAGGCGCCGAACGCTTCCACGCCGGGATGGTAGCAGAGGCTCGGAATGTCTATGCCGTTCGCCCGCGCCACCTCGAGAATGGTCGCGCCTACCGGGGCGTCGATGGAACGCCCGTCGATGGTCATCCGCACGGTTGTCTTGCCGTTGTCGCTCATCGTGTCACCTGTATGGGTCTTGCTTTGAATGTTCCAGTGTCATACCGGCGAAAGCCGGTAACCAGCGTCCTACTCGTTGTGGCAGTTCCTCAGCATAGCGGTGAACAGCCACGGCCTCTCCGTCCGTTCCGAGGAACGGACGGGACTGCAAAAGACCTTCCCCGGGGTGTCGGCGACACCGGGCTACACTTCGCACGTCGTCTGCGACGACGTTGACAGGCAGGGACGCCTGTCACTCCGCATTATTTTGCTACTCCAAGGCAACCGGGCCGCTCGCGCTCTGTTTGAAACCCGACCAGCGGAGCTGGTCGGGCCGGCCACTACGCCTTCGCCGGTGCCTTGGCCTTCGCCTTCGCGCCGCCGTCCTCACGGTTCACTGCGACACCGCCGGAAATGATATCCACCGTGTCCACCGGGCAGACATCGTAGCAGATTCCGCACTGGATGCAGATGTCCTGGTCGATCACGTGCAGCTTCTTGTTCTCGCCCTCAATCGCATCCACCGGGCAGCGTTTCTTGCACAGCAGGCAGCCGATGCAATCCTTGTTGATCTCGTAGCGGATCAGATCCTTGCACACCCCGGCGCGGCACTTGCCCTCCTCGATGTGCTCAAGGTATTCCTCCTTGAAATACTGCAGCGTGGAGGTCACCGGGTAAGGCGCACTCTTGCCCAACGCGCACAAGCTCGCCACTTCCATGGTGTGGCAGAGCTTTTCGATCTTCTCCAGATCAGACAGTTCACCGCGCCCGCTGGTGATCTTCTCCAACAACGTATGCACCTGCCTCAACCCCTCACGGCACGGCACACACTTGCCACAGCTTTCGCCGATCAGGAACTTCACGAAATACTTGGCGACATCGACCATGCAGGTCTGGTCATCCATCACGATCATCCCGCCGGAGCCCATCATCGCGCCGGCGCGCGACAGCGTGTCGAAGTCCACCGGCAGGTCGAGCTTGTCCGCCGGCAGGCAGCCGCCGGAGGGGCCGCCGGTCTGCACCGCTTTGAAGGGACGGTCCCCCATGATGCCGCCGCCGATGTCGTAGATGATCTCACGCAGGGTACGGCCCATCGGTACCTCGATCAGGCCGGTGTTCTTCACCTTCCCGACCAGACTGAACGCTTTCGTGCCCTTGCTTGTTTCGGACCCCATCGACGCGAAGAAATGCGCGCCCTTGTCCAGGATGCGCGGCACACAGACGAAGGTTTCGGCGTTGTTCAACACCGTGGGCTCGTCACGGTACCCTTTTTCCACGCTACGCACATACTTCGCGCGCGGTTCGCCGACCTTGCCCTCCAGCGACCGCATCAGCGCGGACGATTCACCGCAGACAAACGCGCCGCCGCCCCGGGAAATCTTCAGATCGAAGTCCATCTTCCTGCCGAGGATGTTCTTCCCGAGCAGACCGATCTCGCGCAGGTGCTCAATCGCGTACTGCAGGTGCTTGACCGCGAGCGGGTACTCATGACGGACATAGATGAAGCCGTCGGTCGCGCCGAGGGCATACGCCGCGATCAACATACCCTCGAGCACCGCATAGGGATCGCCTTCCATGATGGCACGATCCATGAACGCGCCCGGATCGCCCTCGTCGCCGTTGCAGATCAGCCAGACACGGTCTTCCTTCACCCGCAACGCGCCCTTCCACTTGCGCCCCGTCGGGAAGCCGGCGCCGCCGCGTCCACGCAGACCGCTCTCCGCGACCTCCTCGACCACTTCGTCCGGCGTCATTTGTGTAAGTGCCTTGATGAACCCGCGCATGCCGCCGTGCGCGATGAAATCCTCGAAACTGACCGGATCGAGAACGCCGACGTTCTGCAACGCCACCCGTGTCTGCAAAGAATAGAACGGGATGTCGTTGTAATGCTCGACAATGTCACCGCCCTTTTCATGGCCCTGGTGGTACAGCAGCGACTCAATCGTCTCGTCCTCAAGCAGGGTCTTATCGACGATCCCCTTGACGTTCTTTTCCTGCACCCGTGTATAAAACAGCCCGCTCGGCTCGAAGCTGACCACCGGCCCCGCCTGGCACAAACCGTGGCAACCGGTGCACTTCGCCTTGAAGGCGGTATCGACTTCAAGGCCTTTCTTTTTCAGGGCGGCCTTGTTGGCATCGATTTCACGGACCAGGGCGTCGTAGATTTTGTTCGCACCACGCGCCACGCAACCCGGCCCCGCACAGACCCGCAATTCCATCTTGCGACGTCCCAGGGCGGCCATTTGCTCGTCCGCGTACGCGATCAACTCGTCCGGCTTCTTGAAGGTTTTCGCTTTCCGTTTCGCCGCGCTCATGATTTGCGTTCCTGTTTGAAGATCTTTTCCAGCTTCCCGGTCCCGACCTCGGCGTAATAGTTGTCATCCACGACGACCACCGGCGCCATCGCGCAGGCACCGACGCAGTTCACGGTCTCGAGGCTGAAAAGGCCGTCCTCGGACATGCCGTGCCCGGCCGTTACGCCCAGCTGCCGCTCGATTTCGTCCACCAGCATCCCCGCCCCGCGCACATGGCAGGCGGTGCCCATGCAGACCTTGACCAGCTTCTTGCCACGCGGTTCCAACGCGAAGGCACGGTAGAAAGTGGCCACGCTTTCAACACGACCGCGCGGGACGTCCAGCTCCTCGGAGGTACGATCCAGCGCGTCCGGGTGCAGCCAGTGGATCTCGTCCTGGATGTCCTGCAGCACCATGATCAGCGAAGCCTCGTTCTTCGGATAGCGCTTGAAGATGCCGTCCAGCTTCTTCGTGTCATCTTTGGTCAGCTTCGGAATGGAAACGGTTTCGCTCACAATCAATTCCTTTGCAAGAATTAACAATTGCGAATTACG
This sequence comes from bacterium, assembly GCA_014729955.1. Lineage (GTDB taxonomy): Bacteria > Electryoneota > Electryoneia > Electryoneales > Electryoneaceae > WJJA01. Next base: position 1,864 of record WJJA01000171.1, on the reverse strand, counting down.
AATTACGAATGAATGATTTTATGCTTTCAACAGCCCTGCTGCTTGTGAGCGTTGTTGAATTCGTAATTCGTAATTTTCAATTCGAAATTATCACGCCATTGCTTCTGCCATCTGCTCCTTCGCGATTTCCGCTCCGCGACGGATACAGGCGAGGTTCGCCTCCACGAACTGCGGTTTGCGTGCGAAGGCATCCTTCACATGTGCCAGCACCGCATCGAGATTGACCACACCCGCGCAGGCGACATACGAACCGAGCGCGACCATGTTCGCGCCGCGGTTGTTGCCGAGCTTGATCGCTTCATCGTTGCACGGCACCAGGATTTCGATCACATCGTCACGCTGCACACGGTCGGGAATCAGGCTCGAGTTGACCAGGATGAAGCCGCCGGCTTTTACCGTCGGTTCGAACTTCTCGAGGCTGGGACGGTTCATCGCGACCAGGTCCATCGGAGTGTTCACCACGGGGCTGCCGATGGGACGGTCCGCCACGACGACCGTGCAGTAGGCGGTGCCGCCGCGCATTTCCGGGCCGTAGGAGGGCACCCATGCAACCTCCTTGTCCTCTTCCATCCCGACCTCCGCCAGGAACTTGCCCGCGGTCAGGATGCCCTGCCCGCCGAAGCCGGCGAATTTCACTTCACGCTGCATGGCGCTGTCCTCTATGTTGTGTTTGCTTTGTGCGATAAACCTGGTTTTGCATAAGACCTGCAAGAGACTAAAAGACAATGGCTAAGGCAGGCGTCTCTGCCCGCCTGCGGATGCGCCGGGCATCCATGTTCAAGAGTATTGATGTTCTTACTACCGCGGTCTTTACCGCGCGGCGGACGAAGACGCCCGCCCTACCTGTCTTTGTCGTTCCCACCACAGACTACCACCCGTTCCTCCACTCAACCCCTCCGGGGAGCTGACGGAACGCTATCCTCTTACTTCACCAGCATCACCTTCATCGCCGCGCTCTGACGATCCAGCGAGGCCCGTACCAGGTACGTCCCGCTCGGCAAAGCGCCGGCATGCCAGGACAGGTTGAGCGAACCGGCCGTGCGCCGCTCGTCAAGAAGCTGCGTGACACGGCGCCCCAGCAGATCGTACACCTCCACACGCACACGCCCCGCCGTCGGCAACGTCAACGCCACCGTCGTCTCGACGTTGAACGGATTCGGATAGACCGATTCGATCGCGAACTGACGCGGTTGTGCGCCGGGTTCCCGCTCCACATCCCAGTTGTCCAGCACCTGGAAGTTGTACACCTCCGACCAGGTTGTGTCGTAGACATCGGCGACCGTGGCGATCTGCCAGTCCACCTCGAACGGGTTGAAAAACTGCTCGTTGCGTTGTTCCAGGAGAACGTCAGCCTCGGAGATGTCCAGCGAATCGACACGGAAACTCCGCTCCTGTCCGTCACTGAAGCGTTGCATCCCGCGCACCGCGTAGGTCAGATCGGTGTCGTCAGGGTCGCTGCCGTCGAACCAGTCCAGGGTGACCGTGGTGTCTGTGCTAACGTAGAACAACGTGTCCACCGGGCTGATCGCCACCGCACTGTCCGGCGGCTCGCCTTCGACGATAAAGAAGCGGAACGGTTCGTCGCAAAACGTGCTCTGTTCGCCGGCCCATGCATGGACCGCCCATTCTGCGAGTGCATACGGCTCGATGTATGAAAGCAGTTCTTCGTCCCAGGAGATATCCAGCAAGGTATCCGCCATGCCTCCAGTCCCGATCCCGAACCCTCCCTGGCTGTCCGGTGGGACGACGTTCAACTCAAACTCATACTCGACCGTCTCTTCGCCCTCGGGATCCACACTTTCTTCCCAGAAGAACGAGATCAACTCGCCCGCAGCATATCGCAGCACGACGCCGTTTTCCGGTT
>WJJA01000170.1 GCA_014729955.1 bacterium | reverse complement strand
CCGTAAATACCTTGCAGACGTGCCCATCCCGCATCAACACTCAGCTCCACACCACGCACCCGGCGTCCCCAGAGCGCAAACTCGTTATAGCGAGGGTTGATGTCGCCCACGCTCAGTTTCCACCACGGCATGCCGGTGGTGAAGAGGAAACGGTGCTGCGGTTGCAGCTCATCGTTCTCGAGACTGGTCAGACGCAGCCGCAATGTCGTGGTCAGCTTTTTGTATTTGTGCCGTGCAGAACCGAACCAGTTGGCGATGCCGACCTGCTCATCGTTACGGTCCTGGTATCGGAGCTCGGTACCGACAGTACCGCTGACAGTGCCCCACTGCGCTTCGACCGCATCCGCCTTCCGTTCAGCGCCGGTCCCGAAAAACCAGGTCGCGAGCACTTCACGTCCGTCCGGTCCATCGTGGAAAATTTCCACCCGGTGACGACCCTCTTCCAGCTTGCCCGCAACCACCGTCAACACTTCCGGTGTGATGGTCGCTTTGCCGGTCAGATTTTTGCCGTCCACCTTGATTTTCACCTGATTGGGGTCGATGGCACGATCCGTCGGGGTAAAGGCCACTGCAATCAGGACCTCTTCCTCGCGTGTGAAGCTGTTGGGCTCCGGACTGATGACCAGAACCGGTGATTCACCGGCGGTGGCTCCACTCATCCGGCTTTGCACCGTATACGGGGTTCCCGGGGGGTGGATCACTTCCTGCCCGTCGGTCAGAACGAAGTAGAGATAGTACTCGAGGCCTTCTTCCGTGACGTACTGCCCGGGGATGGTACCGGTAAACCGGACTCCGTCGGGGAACATTTCGACAAAGTCGAAGGCGTCTTCGCCGGGCTTTCTGAAGCGAATTTCCGCTGTTTGAACGTCGGAGGGGTTGACTCCGTCCAGGTAGGCTTCCAGTTCAATGTCCCTGCCGGGGGATGCAGTGCCAACGGGTTCATGGACAACCTGAACGACCTGTGCGAACACCAGCGCAGCCAGAAGCAACACTGACGGCACGGTCCACCCTAACCGCATCGCAACACGCATGGCAACCTCATGCTTATAACATTTTGGGTTTGAGCAATGTAGTATATGAAACGCAGATAAGCCATAACAAAAGCCCCACAACAAAAATTGTGAGGCTGCAAAGAGAACAAATCGGCTCTCAGTCCGCGCCGACCTAGTCGGTGCCGTACTGGATCTGCATGGTACGGACGTTGCCGTCCGCATCCTGGAATTGCAGCTCGATGGTGTTACCCTCGCCGCTGCCGGTACCATCCGGGCTGAACTGCGGGGTTCCCTGTCCGCCTGTTCCGGCGCCGGAATTCAGACTGCCGTCCGGGTTGGATTGCCCGAACTGTCCCTGGCCGACATTGGTCGTTTGGCCGGAAATGTTATTCAGAAGTTCAATCAACCCTTCCAGCGTCAACACGGTTGTGCCGCCGTTTTCGTCCACGAGCACCCAGAAGGAGGTACCTTTAATGGATGCAACGGAAGTTGGCGTCGCAATCTGCATCTCGCCTTTCTGCTGCTGTACGTCGGCGAACAGTTCGCCTATCTCCATGTTGACTCGTTTGGACAGTGAGTTGTCCTGCTCTCGCTCGGCACTGACGACAATATCGGTGTTGGGACGTATTTTGATCTGGCTTTTATCGTCCGTGAAGATCAGCGCGATGAAGCCGTCACCGCCTGTGCGAAGCGCATCGCCGTCGTTCAGCACACGTCCCATCTTGACTGCGGCCCAGTCGTCCGCGTCCTTGGCACGCATTTCGGCTTTGCCCTTTGCGACAGTCACGACAGCAATACCGGTGGTCTGCGCCAACGCGAGACCCGTGACAGATAGTATAAGCAGCAGTGCAATACCGGCCGTAACAAGCTTGTTGTTCCTCATGATCCCTCTCCCTGCCGGAAGCTTTCGGCATATTATTGCAGCTCTATGGCAATCAAGCTGAATCCCGGTGATTGCAGCTGCACAAACAGATCCTGTATCGTGGCCGGTTGGCCGTTGATCATGATGTTGTCAAGGTCGTACCCCTGAAGCTGTTGCTGGTACTGGTCAATCACACTCGCTTCAAGATAGGCGGAAAGCAGGGCAAGAATCTGATCGGCATCACCACCGCCGATCCCGCCGCCCTGTCCTGTCTCCTCCGTGTAGTAGAAGGAGTAGATGTTGGAGGTACTGGTGAGGGACTCATCCGGGTACATCGTCTGCACATCGACACTCACCTGCCAATAGTAGTAGAAACCGGGACGCAGGTCCGCTTCACCACCTCCGCCGCCTGTAAACGTATGGCTCGAAGAGCTTGTCGGTGGTCCATCGTAGACAATCTGATCAGCCGTCGCATTTTCGATCACGGAATCATAATCGCTCTGCAACTCGTCGCTCTCCACGATGATCAGGTTCCAGTCGCCCGGCGATGTTGCGCCGCCAAGGAAGGTCCACGAGAATGTGATCGGCGTGGTGGCGATCTGAGTGCCGTCCACCGGCATGATCAGGGACGGAGAAGACTGGCTGAAGATGTAGATTGACGTGCTGTACTCCGCCAGCAGGGCATCCGTACCGGCATGTCGAATCTCGAGGTCGATGGTATACACCGAAGAGGTCAGACTGGTGCCGGACACCAGTTCAGACAGAAAGTCTTCCACATCGATGTAGCTGGTTCGATCATCGGTCCGAAGCCAATCAGAAGATTCAGCGATAATCCCGATCTGGCTGTTGGTGTAGTACCCACCGCTTCCCGCCGGATCTTCCATCCAGTCTCGTACTGTGAACGGCTGCGAGCGGGATGAATAGTAGTCGATGATCGGAATGTTCGGCACCGCATCGCTGACGAGGCGCATGTGGAGATAGACCGGCACATCCCACTCATCCGGGCGATCCGGCGTGACCTGCACATAGAACAGGTCCGGAAAAGTCGAAAGATCGATCGACTCCGGGTTGGAGATCTGGTTGGGTGTGATCAACCCGCCGAACGGGAAGACCTGCGGATTGTTCGCAATGAAGCCGGCCTGGATCGTCAATGCCTGCGCCCCAGACCCTGTCAGCATGACCGCCAGCAGGATACTCGGGAACAACCTTCGCGCTTTCATCATAGAACCTCCCGTCACCGAGATCGATACCCTCATCATCCCGGCAAACGATCTATCGAAACTTTTTG
>WJJA01000169.1 GCA_014729955.1 bacterium | reverse complement strand
TGCGTGCCCTGGCGCGCAATCTTGGCGGTGATGAGGAACGCTGGGGTTTAGCCGGACTCCTGCATGACCTCGATTATGAACAAACGAAAGACGATCCTGACCAACACACCTACACGACAGTCGAGTGGCTGCGGGAGCGGGGCGACGTACCGGACGACATTCTTCATGCCGTTCATGCGCACGCAGGGCATGCCCCGCTTGAGTCCGACATGGACAGAGCGATCTATTGTGCGGATCCGACCACCGGGTTCATCGTCGCCTGCGCACTGATGCATCCCGAAAAGAAGATCTCTTCGCTTGACGACCGCTTCATGAAGAAACGCTTCAAGGAGAAGCGATTTGCCGCCGGTGCAGACCGCGACCAGATGCGCTCGTGTGAAGCGATCGGCTTCGAACTGGATGAATTTCTTCGACTGTCTCGCGATGCGATGGCCGGCATTTCGAATGATCTGGGCCTTTGAGACGCCCGCCTCGAGAATTTGAACAGGGCGGCCGTCTCTACGAAGCGGTCGGTGTGACCCACATGCACACCCTCTACTCCGATGGTACCGGGACAATACCGGAGATTGCCCGCTTTGCAGATGAACTTGGGTTGCAGTGGATCGCCGTTACCGACCATCATCACCTTGAAGCCAAAAAACGCGGCGAAGAGGGCTTTCACGGCAATGTTCGTGTCATAGTCGGCAGTGAACTGGGCTGGGAAGACGGTCCCAATCATTATATAGCCTACGATATCGACCGGGTCCCTGATGATCAGAGCGAACCGCAGAATTATGTGCGAATTGTGCAAGAGCAGGGCGGGTTCGGCGCGATTGCTCATCCCCATGAGAAACGAGATGCGATCGACAACCTCCCGCCCTATCCCTGGACCGCCTGGGATGTTCCGATTGACGGCATTGAATTGTGGAACCAGTTGTCCCAATGGGTTGAAGGGCTGACTCCGCGTAACAAGTTTCATCGATTCCTGCACCCCCTTAAAAGCCTGACACGCCCGGACCCGGAAACTATGGCTGTTTGGGATCGTATGAATCGCATTCGCCCCGTTGTCGGGTATGTGGGAGTCGATGCCCATTCGCTTACCTATCCTTTGCTGGGCGGCCTGATTCATGTAAAAGTGTTTCACTATAAGGTGCAGTTTCGCAGCCTGCGTACGCATCTGCTGCTGGAAGAACCCCTGGATCGCAAAGATTTTGACAAGGCACGACAGCAGATTCACAACGCTTTGCGAACCGGCCGGCACTTCGGGTCGAACTTCCGTGTCGGCCGCGCCGACGGATTTCGGTTTTATGCAATGCACGAAGAAGAACGGCTACTGCCACTCGACACCGTTGAATCCGGGACCATGCTGGAATTCCGCGCCTGGTCGCCCCTCGAAGCCGACCTTGTGCTTCTTTGTGACGGCCGGCCGGTTCTGCGCACACGGGGACGCACTCTGACCTTTCGCACGAACCAGCCCGGCATATGGCGTATAGAAGCCCATCGAAAAGGCAAAGGTTGGATCTATACCAATCCCATCCGAGTCTTGCCGGCAACAGAATGAAAAGATGCCTGTTTTATTCAAGCCGTCGCATTCGTATACTGTCATTGTGGGACATTTTTTTTGGGGCGATGAATGGTTGAAGATCATCAGGCGTTCTGGGAGGGCTTTCGGCTGCCTGCCGCAGGATGGGAAAGCATTGTCGGGGTAATCCTTGTTCTCGTCTTCCTGGTCGCCGTCATTTACCTGGCGTACAAAATCCAGAACTGGCGACGTCGTGCCCGCGCATTGTCCCATGGACAAACCCCCCGCCTCCGCAAATCGCCGCGTATCGAAGTCGAGATTCCCGTTGAGCTGCGAAGGCCTTCCGATGGTCTGGAATTGCCGGCACAAGTCCTGGACATTTCACTGGGAGGAGTGCAGATCCTCGTGTTTTCGACAGAACTGCCGAAGGCAAAAACCTGGCAGATTATCAGCGAGGAACCGCCCTGGAATGTACTGAAGGAAGCTTATCTGAAAGTGCTTTTCAGCCAGGAGGGTCCTGCCAATGCGACCTATATTCTGCATTGCAGATGGTACAAGTTGTCCAGCGAAAAGCGCCGTGCCATTGAACAACGAATCCGGTTCATGCTACGACCCAAACCTGAATACATAAAAAGCAGGACACCACCGAAAAAACGCCTGTAACTCCACCTTTGAACAGGACGCCATGCCAAACCTATCCCCCTACCATTTTATCACCGAAAAGCAGTCCGGACGAGAACACTTGGCTGCTGATATTGCTGCGTTCATCGATGGTTTTGTGAAGGGCAGGATTCCCGATTACCAGATGACGGCATGGATGATGGCGGTCTATTTCAAGGGCATGACAAGCTCGGAAACCCTTGCGCTGACCGAAGCGATGCTGCGCTCCGGGGAAACAGTGACCCATGACAGCCTCCTCAACCCGATCGTGGACAAGCACAGTACGGGTGGAGTTGGTGATAAGATCACACTCATTCTTGCGCCCATGCTGGCGGCGCTGGGACTCGCCGTGCCCACCATCACCGGTCGTGGACTTGCCTTTACGGGCGGCACCACGGACAAGTTCAATTCCATCCCCGGCTTCCGCAGCGAGATGAACCTGGATGACTTTAAACACCAGGTTGCCGACATTGGGTTGGCATTTGTGTCTCAATCATCCTCCCTCGCACCGGCGGACGGACGCATGTATGCTTTACGAGATGTCACCGGTACCGTGCAGAGCCTCCCCCTGATCATTTCTTCCATCCTGTGCAAGAAAATCGCGGAAGGGATTCAAGGGATTGTCTTTGACGTCAAGTGCGGATCCGGAGCGTTTATGGACAGGGTTCCGTACGCACGTCAACTGGCCGAGGGACTGGTACATGTCGGAACATCGTACGGCCTCGATTCGGTCGCGGTGATCACACGAATGGACACGCCTCTCGGCCTGGCAGTGGGGAACTGGCTTGAGGTCATCGAAAGCGTTCGTTACCTGCGTGCTGAAACAACACCACCCGATCTCCACGAACTGACACTTTCACTAGGTTCTGCCCTGATGCAACAGGTGGGTGCAGTCAAACATGCGAATGAAGCTCGTGCAAAGCTGGAGCAGGTACGAGATTCAGGACATGCGTGGGAACGGTTTCAATCTGCCGTCGAACGACAAGGTGGTGATCTTCGGACGCTCGATACTCTGGAACATCCCCTGAAACCACAATGCAAGTCCGGCCTGGAAGCCCCGAAGGACGGCATCATCCACGCGATGGACGCTCGTGAGATCGGCTTTGCGGCCGTCGATCTGCATGCAGGACGACGCAGGGTGGACGATGAGATCGACCCGACGGCAGGAATCGTTCTTCACAGGAAAACCGGAGATCGTGTCACAAAAGGGGACTTGATCCTCGAGGTGCAGGCCGCTGACCAGGAGCTGTGCGATCAAGCGTTGCAGCGTGCCCGCAGTGCGATCACAATCAAGGAACATCAGCCGACCGCAGACCCTCTGATTGTGGAAGTGGTCACACCGGAAGGGACCATGCCCGCCGCGCAGTATTTCTCTGCATAGCTTTGAATTAAGCGTAGGTATCCACTCGCCTGCCCACTCCCTGCCCTTTTGCCTTCTCGGGATCGGATGAGACACGTTCTGCGTTGCCGGAGATACCTTCATCCGGCAATCGCTGCACCTTGTCGTACAGGGCCGGGCCGCCTGCGGTCGCCCAGTTCGAAGAAATTGTGGTCGGAGCGGTGGGACGAGGTGAAACTGTAGAGACAGGGACCGGTTTGTTGACATGTGTGGAGTGCTCCCTTCCGTCCGACCGAACGGGAACCGAGGGCATACCGGCACGAACACGTGTCACCACTCCGCTCACACCATCTCCGGGGTTAGAGTATACTCAATCTTTCTATCGGCACACCTAACCCTCAACTTGAGAGGCACGATCCCTTTCGGCTCGCTTTAGAGATTTTCTGTTTCATGTTCCATCGTACCGGGTAAAAACAAACACCGGCGAAAGCGAGAACGCTGTGTCAGAAAGAGTGTAACACCAGCAACTCGTCGTATCCATTGTAATAACAATTGATTATGTCTACCCCTGCCTGAGTGCGTTACGAAAACGTTCCGTTCTCCCCTGAACCAGGACTTGCTACTCTGTTCCCCAAGCCTGATCAAACTAGATCATCTTGTAGTATAATACCATTATTATCAGCATCATAGCATTCTCGCAGGCGTGCCAGTCCAACAAGCCGGCCCGATGCTTGCTCAAGGTCTGAGCAGAAAGTCCCTGATCTCTTTATCGGTTAGCGTTTGGAGAACTTGAGCGGCATTGGCTCGGGAGAGAGACATATGAAGTTCACCGCCTACAGCGTGCGAAAGATTGGCGATACAGTCCGGATTCATGGTGGTCGTGCTTTGAACCTGGACCTGCAGGGCGGACTGGAAGAGATCATGCAGCGTGAAATCGCCGGAGGCGCCGTACGCCTCTCTGTGAACCTCGATGGACTGACATTCCTGCATTCCACGTTATTCGCAGGCTTGCTGGCGACATCGCTACAACTGCGATCGATGGACGGCACCCTCTTCCTCGTGAATGCTCCTGGTTTTGTTCGCTGGTCCATGAAACGGATGGGCATCGCTCACAAGTTCGAGTGGATCGAAGACGAGAAAGAGTTGGATCGGCTGTCGGGCATTCGAAATCTCATTGTTGAGACATACTGCACAGAACAGCGGATAAAGGCATTGGCGGAACAAATCGGATAAAGCAAGAGGAGACGATCATGCAGATCCAGGGTGCACAGATGCAGGCCCAGACGCAGATGAATGTACATGCGCCGGGCAAACCCGCTGACACCAGCGGCTACAAGATGCAGAATGCAAAAACCACTACGAAGAAGGTCGACTTCTTCGAAAACAAAAGCATGCTTGAGTACAAGTCGTTCGGTGCTCGCATCGCGGCCGAGTTTGGTGTCAACAATCCCCAGATCAATCGTATGGGATGACCTGACAGCCCTCAACATCTGTCGATGCGGAATGGTGTGGCAGCACTATTCCGCATTTTTTTGTATCTTCATCATACGAAAAACCGGGAAAGCAGAAGAACGAAAACAGGACAGATTTTAATCATGACAGATACGAAGAAGAAATCTGAGGCTGCAGACGGCAAAGACACACTGACTTTGGAAGAGATTCGGGCGCTTCCCAAGACGGACCTGCATTGTCATCTGGACGGCTCAGTCCGTATCGAAACCTTGATTGAGCTTGCGGAAAAAAGGGGTGTCAAGCTGCCTGAGACCGATCCTGAAAAGCTCAGAGAAACCGTGCAGGCCGGCGAACATGTCACCTCTTTAGCGCAATACCTGCGCGCATTTGACATCACGCTATCGGTTATGCAGGATGAAGAAGATATCAGCCGTATTGCTCTCGAGCTTTGCGAGGATGCGCGAGCGGATGGGGTCTGGTACCTCGAAGTAAGGTTCTCGCCAATCCTCCATCAGAAAAAGGGACTGAACCTGAATCGTGTCGTGGAGGCGGTTCTTCGCGGTTTACGTGAAGGCGAACGAACCACCGGCATCCGCACCGGTGTCATCATCTGTGGTATTCGCCAGATTGAACCTGCTGTATCGCTGAAACTGGCAGAATTGACCGTTGCCTATAAAGGTCGAGGTGTTGTAGGGTTCGACCTGGCGGGACAGGAGGACAATTATCCTGCAAAGGATCATAAGGATGCTTTCTATCTGATCCGGCATAACAATGTACCCTGCACGGTCCATGCAGGCGAGGCATGGGGTCCCGGCTCCATTAAGCAGGCTCTTCACGACCTCAGTGCACATCGCATCGGGCACGGAACTCGCCTGAAAGAAGACGGTGATCTGCTGAACTATGCAAACGACCACCGCATCCCTCTCGAATGCTGCCTCTCCTCCAATGTCCATGTCGGCACCGTCAAGTCCCTCGACCAGCATCCATTCCGTTTCTATTTCGATTTCGGTTTACGTGTAACCATCAATACCGACAACCGTCTCATGAGCGCTACAACCGTTTCCGAAGAGCTCTACCTCGCACAGAAGCATCTGCGCTTGACCCCCGGCGAAATGGAGAGCATTTTAATTATGGGATTCAAGTCGGCGTTTCTACCCTATGCTGAACGTAAGGAACTATTGCACAAGGTATTGGATGCGTTCAAACGACCACACGTACCGTTCTAGGTGGATTGCCGTCCTGCTTGTTCTGGGATCGAGCGTCGTCTTCCATACGGGCTGCGAAGACGACGGCACGAGCCCTCGTCAGGACTCACCGACAGCCTATCGTCACAGCTTTTACCCGATGGACGTCGGCACGGTCTGGAGGTATTTCACCTATGATCCTCTTCATGGAGCCGACACGCTCTTTTATGATTACACCATTATTGATCGAACCTCGCGTGAAAACGGCGATTCCGTGACGGTGCGTATCGCGGGAGAATCCATGGAGTATCGCATGGCCGTCTTCTGGGACCGGAACAATTTGAAAATCAAAAACGAGAATGCTTCGTCGTTTCCTGTAACCTACCTGAGCTTACCGGTCGAACGACACAAAACCTGGACCGCGTTTGATGAGGTATCAGATGAAGGACGGTGGTATTCTGACGCTAGAATCATACATGACGACACATTGGTTTTCCTGCCGTCCGGTGGGTTTCATAGTGTTCTGGTTCGTTATATCGACTATTACATCGACAATCAGGGAAGTGACATTATCCCCCCCGATACCACCTATACCGCTTTCAGCGACAGTGTCGGGATTCTGTTCTGGGAAAACTCGGTGGGAAGACGTCAGGATCTCTATTCTATCACCTCCCCCTGAAACGGAACGGCAGGATCCGACGTGCAAAGAGCAAACCCAACGAACACCAAAGAGACTCCATGTATCGTAAGCATTTCCTGATCTTCCCGGTTGTCATTCTAGTTCTGACCTTTCCGCAACTGGTCACCGCCGGCGAACCCTTTGCCATTGCCCGGCTGAAGTACAACGGCGGCGGCGATTGGTACGGCGATCCGGGTTCCTTAGCCAATCTGCAGGCTTTTATACGTGAGCATTCCAGCCTGGAGACAGCAGAGAAGGAAAAGGTGGTCAGTATCACGGCGGACGACTTCTTCAGCTACCCTTATCTGTATATGACGGGTCACGGCGAAGAAGGCAGAAATGTACTGCATTTTACCGATCAGGAAGCACAACGATTGCGGGAGCACCTTTTGGGCGGAGGGTTTCTGCACTGCGACGACAATTATGGCTTTGATACATCATTTCGCCGTGAAATGAAGAAAGTCTTCCCGGAGGAGTCCTGGGTGGAGGTGCCGTTCAATCATCCGATTTATCACATCGCATTCGATTTTCCCAACGGCCTGCCTAAAATCCATGAGCATGACGGCCAGCCCCCTCAGGGTCTGGCGATCATGGTAGACGGTCGCATTGTAGTGTTTTACACCTACCAGAGCGACCTGGGAGACGGATGGGAAGATTCTGACGTACATAACGACCCCCCGGAGAAACGACGCGCTGCCCTCCGTATGGGCACCAACATCGTGCTGTACGCACTTTCCGGTCGACCCCGTCAACTACCTTGAATAGCGTTGCCGGGCCCCCCTTCGAGCGCCATCGTCCCGGGTATCGTGTCGTTCCACATCACGAAGTCGAACCTGTTTTCGGATAAGTACACGTTTGACTCGGCGATCGTCTGCATCCGCCACGCGTAGGGTCCATCCCGGCACGGTAATAACCTCGCCCGGTTTGGGAATGGTGCCGGTGATGGACGTAACCAGTCCGCCGACGGTTTCGAATTCACCCTCCGGTAGTGTGATACCCCAGTGTTCCTTGAGTATTCCGATTTCTGTGCGCGCATGCACAAGCCATGCGTTTTGCGATATTTGTCTGCCCGGCTTTGAAGCGCGGTCGTATTCATCCTCGATTTCACCGACCAGTTCTTCAAGAACGTCCTCAATCGTGACAATACCAGCTGTGCCCCCGTGTTCGTCCACAACGATCAGCAGACCGGCCTTGTGGCGCTGTGCATACGTGACGGCTTGCAAAGCTGAGGCGTTGTCCGGGAGGAAAATCGGTTCAATCAGTTGTTCGCGCAACAGCTTTTCACCCTGGAGCAATTCCATCGCATGCAGGACACCGATAATATGATCGATATTGTCTTCATACACCGGTATACGTGTATACCCGGTTTTCTGCACGGTTTCTTCCGCTTCCCGGCGTGTGGCTGTAACCGGCAGAGCGACCATCTGCGTACGGGGTGTCATCAGCTCTTTCAGTTTCCTTCGACGCAGTGTGAGCACACGATCCAGCAAGTCCGCTTCGACATCGTCCACTGTGCCGGTACGCTTGAGATCGTAACTCATGCCGGTGAGGTCGGCCAGTGTGATCTGTTCCTCCCGCTCGTCCTCCCCCCCTGCTCCAACCAGCGACAGCAGAGTTCGACTCGTACCCTGCGCAACAATAACAAGCGGAAACAGGAGCCACATCATCAGGTGCAACGGCACCGCCGACCAGAGTGCCCATGGTTCGGCGCCTTCGCGAGCAACGGTTTTGGGCAGTATTTCACCGAAGAAGAGTAACACGACCGGGCTGATCACAACAATCGCCTCCACCGGAACACCAAGACGGTTCAACCAGATCGCAAAGACCGAGCTGTAAAGAACATTGGCGAGGTTTGTGCCGACCAGGGAAGTCGCAAACAGCAAGTTCGGACGTCGATAGAACTTGTGAGCGTACCGGGAGCCCGCGCGACCGTGTCGCCGGTATACCTCCATCGTCACCTTGCCTGCAACGGTATAGGCGGTTTCGGTCCCGGAGAAGAACGCGCTCAAAACGACTGCAATGATCACAAACAGGAGGTATTCATTCACGGCAGCACCTCCACCACGGCACGTCCGGCTGTCGCCTCAACGATCTCGCCTGCCAGGTTTTCAGCCAGGGAAGCGGCAATTCTCAGAG
>WJJA01000168.1 GCA_014729955.1 bacterium | reverse complement strand
CGGGTGTTCGTGATCGGCCTGCCGCTCAAGGACGAACAGGGCAATGAAGCCGGTCGCAAGATCATCGTCGCGGTCAACCCGGAGATCATCGAGGAAAGCGAAGAGACCTCGGTAATGGAAGAAGGATGCCTCTCCATCCCGGAGATCTATGAAGAGGTGACACGTCCGAAACGGATCAGACTGCGCTACCGGGATGTTGAAGGCAACGAGCATGAATTGACCGCAGACGAAACGCTTTCACATGTGGTACAGCATGAGAACGATCACCTGCATGGCGTCATGTTTGTCGACCATCTCCCCGCCCTGAAACGCACCATGCTGCGCAGCAAGCTGAAGCGACTCGAGCAGGAGGCGAAGGCATCGGCATGAGAGTCGCGTTGCTCGGTACGGCCGCCTTTGCGGTTCCGATTCTGGAAACTCTTGTTCGTTCACGGCACAAGGTCGTCGGAGTGGTCACCGGGCCGGACAAACCCGCTGGACGCGGGCGCAAACCAATGCCCACACCGGTGCGTGTGGCGGCTGAAGCGCACAATCTGCCCGTCCTGACACCCCCGAAACTGAAAAATCGGACCTTCTTGTCCGAATATGCCGCATGGAAACCCGATGCAGCCGTAGTCGCTGCGTTTCGCATCCTGCCGGAAGCGGTCTTCGATCTTCCTCCGATGGGTACGATCAACATCCACCCCAGCCTGCTCCCGAAATACCGCGGTCCCGCGCCGATCCAATGGGCACTGATCAACGGCGAGGAAGAGACCGGGGTGACGGTCTTCAAACTGGCAAAACAGGTCGATGCTGGAGGGGTCCTCTTACAGCGCCGATTTGAAATCGATCTGCTTGAAACCGCCGGCGATTTGATGCAACGTGTCCAGCCGATGATTTCAGACATGCTGCTTGAAACCCTGGACGGTCTTGAGGAAGGCACGATCCACCCGCAACCCCAGGATGATCGTGAAGCAACCAAAGCCCCGAAACTCGCGAAAGAGGACGGTCTGATCGATTGGGGCCTGCCCGGGGTCGCTGTTCATAACCGTGTGCGGGGCCTCACGCCTTGGCCGGGAGCGTATACCTACCATAATGGAATGCTGCTGAAACTGTTTCGTTCGTGCCCTGAAGAGTTACAGGGCAGCCCGGGCGAGGTGCTCGAAGCAGACAAACGTTTGATTGTCGCCGGCTCGGACGGTGCAGTCGCCTTTGCCGAGGTGCAGCGGCAGGGCAAACGCCGAATGACGGTCGAAGAGCTTATGAGGGGTTACAAGCTCGAACCAGGCGATCGATTGGGAGAGGCATGAGTCCACGCAAACGCAATCCACGCCGTGTCGCGGCGGAGATTATTGCACGTTGGGAGAACACCGGCGAACCGGTGGACCGTATCCGGGACGAGCTGATCGGCTCCGAAGGAGGCTGGGAGGAACGTGACCGCAGCCTGGTGACAGAGTTGGCCTACGGCGTCTCGCGCAACTGTCCCGCCCTCGACGATCAATTGCGGGAGCTGGTACACGGCGACCTGAAGAAGATGCAACACCGGTTGCTGGCGATCCTGCGTGTCGGGGTGTACCAGCTCGCCCACCTGGATCGTGTCCCGGATCATGCCGTGGTAGACGAAGCGGTTTCCCATGCACGCGACCTCTTCGGACAGGGGCCTGCAGGGCTGGTCAACGCGGTCCTGCGCAAAGCGGCGGGGATGGAAACCCTTCGGCCCGTGGATGCGTTCAACGCGCCCGCCGGTGCCCACGCCCAATGGAAACGGCACTGGCAGGAGTTTTTCGGCGAGGAACGCACCGAAGAACTGGTCGAGTGGTTCACCCATATCCCGCCGGTCGGTTTACGACGCAACCTGCTGCGTACCGAGTCGGACGAGCAGTGGCATGACATCCTCAGGAGTGAGGGAGTGGATTTCTCACCGGTCGAGGCTCGTCCCGGGTATGTTTACGCGAAGGGTGTCCGTCCCGACAGCCTGCCCTCTTTCCAGCAGGGATTGACCACGGCCCATGATCCCGGCGCTTCACTTGCTCCCGAGATCCTGGATCCGCAACCGGGCGAACAGATTCTCGACTGCTGCTGCGCTCCCGGCGGGAAGACCGCGTTGCTGTGGGAACTGGGCGGCGGTAACTTGCAGCTGCTGGGAGTGGACAAGGTCCTGAAACGGAACCGTTTGACACGGCAGGGTTTGAAACGGCTGGGACATGAAGGTATCGAGATTGAAACCGCCGACCTGATGCACTGGGAGCCGGATCGTCTATTTGACAAGGTCCTGCTGGATGCCCCCTGTTCCGGCACCGGCACCGCCCACCGTCGACCGGACCTGTTGGTGAAACGCCCGCCGCAGCAGGTGTCGCAACTGGCACGTCTGCAGCGCTCGTTGATGGACCGTGCCGCGCAATGGGTCAAGCCCGGCGGAGTATTTGTTTACAGCACCTGCAGCCTGGAGCCTCTGGAGAACAGCCGCCGTGCCAAAGGCTTCGACGCGAAATGGGGCGTCACCTTTGAACGGGATGATCTGCCCGACTCGGTGCCGGAGCCATGGCGCACGGGCGAGGGGGAAGCCGCGACCTGGCCGCCGAGGGACAAGGTGGACGGCGCCTATGCGGTACGATGGAGACGCAAGTCATGAGCGGGAACAAACCGAATCCATTTTTGCAGGCTCTCGGCCGCGCCGGACGCTGGACGTGGCAAAACAAGCGTGCGATCGCCCTTTGGAGCGGGCGTGCCCTGGTCGTGGTCAGCGTATGGGTGGTGATCGGCCTGATCGTTCACCTGTTTGTAATGCCGGCGTATACACGTCATGGTGAGGAAATCACTGTGCCGAACGTCACCGGCCGACCGGTCGGGGATGCACGCGCGGTGTTCGGCAAGCAGGGTTTCAAGATCGTGGTCGACAACGAACGATATGACCAGGAAGCGGCCGAGGGCATCATCCTCGATCAATTCCCCCCCGCCGGCGGCGACACCAAGGAAGGGCGGCGCATTCATGTCTGGGTCAGCGCCGGCCCTCCGATGGCGACTGTGCCCGACCTGATCGGTAAATCACAGGAAGATGCGGTGTTCGCAATCGAAACCGCCGGTCTTAACCTGCGCAGGCAGTATTACGGATTTCACTCCAACCAGGGCGAAGGGCTTGTGGTTGCGCAAAACCCCGCGCCGGAGGTGGAAACATCGCGTCACTCGCCCGTGGATTTCACGGTTTCACTCGGTCCCGAACCCGACCAGTTTATCATGCCGGATGTGATCGGCCTGCCGGAAGACCAGGCGGAATATCTGATCATGAAGGCCGGTTTCAAGGTCGGCGAGGTGGAGTACCAGGAGTACAAGAAGCAGCGTGAAGGTGCCGTGGTGATCCAAACACCGGTCGCAGGCACGGAGCTGGAGAAGGGTGCGGAGGTGAGCCTTCTCGTGAACCGCGACCCGGACGATGTCGCCTGGGAAAAGCGCAAGGAACGCCGGAAGAAGGCGAAGCGGGAAAGCGAGTAGCTCGGTTGTCCCCTTTTCCGAGTGGGGAAGGCGTCCTGTCGGCTGTACACCGGCGTGCCTGCTAACCCGAATATTTACTGTTCGGAAGATATTCCGGTAGGTTTACCCTGTTGTCTATGTTCGTTTCAGTTCTTTTACTTCGAGACAGTCTGTTGTTTTTTCTGTTGTTGCAGCCGCGGATGATGATACCGGACGATCTTCTGG
>WJJA01000167.1 GCA_014729955.1 bacterium | reverse complement strand
GCTTGCTACCCGCTACCATAGCACCGCCTCGACACGATAGAACAGCTTCTGCGGAACTTCCGGACCGGCGAAGATATCGGGGTCCGTGAACACCGTATTCTCCTGTGTTTCAATCAGATCCATCGCTTCATACGGGTTTTCTCCGCGGAAGATGCGATAGACATCCGCTCCGACGTCATTCCAGTTGATTCGCAGCGAGTTGCCCATGCGGCGCACAAGGATGTTGGAAACCGTTTCCACCTGCGGCGTCATGGAGGTAACACGAATGTTGTCCACCACCCAGCCCCGGCTCAGTTCCGGATCGTCCCCCTGGTAATAGGTGAAACGGAAGCGGATCGATCCGGCGTCCAGGAACGGTGCAAGGCGAAAGATCTCGCGTCGCCACCCCTCCGAAGAGCCACCGAACACGTAGTCGCCGTCAAAGGCTCCGCCAAGCATACGGCGAGGGTAGCCGATGAGTGGTTCAATCTCCTGCCAGGTCGAGCCGGAATCAGTGGAAACCTCGACAATCCCTCCGGAATAAACTCGTGACGGACGATTCGGGACCGTGCGGGTATCGTACCACGCACGGAAGCTGAGGTAAGGATGCGGCATCCCTGCTATAGATATATCCTGAGTGCAGGCGAGCGCACCAGTCTCGTCCGTACCCGCTTCAAAGGTGTGCCAGGCGTTGGAACCGTCATACCCGCCGCCCGGAGGTTGTTCAACGTAACCCCACTGCCACACATCGTCCGGGTCTTCCAGCCCGCCGTCCGAGGTCTCCAGCGGCAGGTTGAGCATGTGCTGACCGGTCAGGACGACGAATTCCCACGGATCGCCGTCAGGAACCGTAACCGACAATTGCGCCTGGGTCGATTCGGTCGCATCGATCGCATAGGCGCCGATCATACCGCTCTGAACGCCGCCCGGCGGTGACGGGAACGGCCCTTCATACCGTATCCAGGTGTCAGGTACATACTCCTCGGTCGCATGAAGCACGGCATCCGGTCCGGGAGAGCCGTCAAAGAAGCTGCGTAGAACCACTGACTGGATCGGCTCGAAGCTTTTTACATCCACACGTGCCACGGGAGGCCAGGCACCGGCGGGGTACAGCGTCACCGGCGGTGTGGGCCTCACCTCGGGGAGTGTCGTATCGACCGTGGTCGCCTGTACAAGTTCGGACAGGGGCGAAGCGTTTCCGCTGTGGTCGACGGAGCGTGTACGGAACCCGTAAATCCGGTTGTATGCCAGGTCTGTGATGTTCGTAGACTGCCGTCCCATATCGACCAGGTCCGAATCGTTGGAGCTGTCCCACACCGGTGAGTTCAGAGTGACTTCCAGGGTGTCATAATAGACCTCGTACTGGAAGAAATCGGCGTCATCGCCCCGTTCCCAGCGCACCACGGCAAACGTGTCCGATGCGTAGGTGACCCGTGCCGGCGTGGTCGGCTCGGGCGGCTGAGTGTCAGGTACCTCAGCGGTGTCCTGGAGGTATTCGGCGAGCGCATCGATCGCGGACTCGTACCAGGTCCAGAGCAGTTGCCAGTTCTGCATGTTGGGCGGGACCGGACCGTTGTAGAGTTGCAGCTCGGTAAGTTCCAGGTCCGCCAGTACATCGGGCAATTCGTCAAACTCCACATGCAGAAAGGAGTCTCGGCTTTCACGCGGATGGCGACCTTCAGCGACCGATTCCATCAGGCAGTTGCTGCCGTAACCTGGAAGATCGATATACCCCGAGATTTCCTCGCGGCTTTCGTTGTGAACCAGCCCGTCCGCCTGCCACACCGCCACGTATTCGTGTGCCGGTACATCGGGTTGGCCTAGTACGATTGCATTCGCCGGTACACAGATCGTCGGCAGGTAATTGATCCAGTCATAGTAATCGCCGGATCTGTCATAAACAGGTCGGTTGGAGTAGCCGTCATCCGGTCCCGGGCTGATCTGCAGACTGTTGTAATCCGGATGCGAAGCATGGTCGTAGCTGTGGATCTGAATTGCCAGTTCGCGGTACCCCCGGGCACGCAAAGTGTCTGCAAAGAACTCACCCCACCAGGCAATCGGCAGATCGCAGTTCCGCGAGGGATCGCTGAGAGATCGACCGTTGGAATAGCTGCTTCCGCTCCAGGCGGCTTCACGACCGGTGCCGTTCACGACAAGCGCTCCGACCGGGTAGGCGGCGAACAGGTCCACCGCCAGCGGCACCGAGATGTAGTCGTCGTTCGGATGAACGCACTGAATCGACACTTCCGGCGAAGTGGAGTTGGGATTGTACACGAACAATCCCCAGCCGTGGGTGAACGAACCGATGACATCATCGTCCGGGTTCTCCACATCCCCGGAATCGATAAACGTCGAGTCGATCGTCTCACGTAACATGCGGAACGTTTGCCCGGTTTCGGTATCGTTGAAGTAGACCCACTCGTAAGGGATGTCCATCGCCTGGAACAGCGCGGTCGCCGCTTCGGGATCGTCCATGATCAGGGCACGGAAAATCGCGCGCCAGTTGCTGCGTGCCGTATCCGCCTGCTCCTCGGGGATTTCCATGAAGGTGCCGAACCCGTTGGTCTGCGGGTCCAGTTCCGGGGGCATGTGAACGTTGTATCCGCCTTCGACCGCAAGCCCTTCCACTGTGTGGCTGAGCCAGTTGTCATACGCCGTATTAGGCTCCTCGCCCAGCATGAAAGCACGAAACGAACCGGTTTCGGTGATCTGCGCGGTGCAGGGCGATACGGCTGCTGAAAACAGCAGGATCAACAGGATCAGCGCATTGGATCGACGGCGGTTCATGAGGCTCCGGACGGTTGGTCGGACAACGGTTGAAGGTTATAAAGTAGAGACACCCTCCTGGCGATGCAAGGTATTCTGTCGGGCATCCGTCATTGCATCAGCCGGCCGGCTCGACGTCTACCGGTTCAGCCGCCCCCTGTGTGGTGTCGCTTTCAACTTCATGCAGGCCGGGGATCGGCGGCGGTTCCTCTCCGCGAATCCGTGAAATCTGGATTTCACGGATTCGTTCCTGGGACTGGTCCGCATACTCATCCACACGGTCGAGGTCGCGCTCAACCCAGCGACGGCGGTACTGGTCCAGTGCTTTGTCCCATTGCTTCCAGTAGTCATACACACGCCCGAGATAGAAGAATGCATCCCGCGGCCCGTCATATTCGATCGCATTGGAAAAGGCGTGTTCCGCCGCTTCGAAATCTCTCATCGAGAATAGTGCGATGCCGTAATTGTACCATGCGTTTGCAATGGTCGAATCCAGCTCGACAATATGGCGAAAATCGTCCGCGGCGAGTTCCCAGTCCTGCGTTGAAAGATAGACTACACCCCGCCCCATGCGCAGACGCATCTGGTCGGGATTCAGTTCCAACCCTTCTTTGTACATACGCAACGCCGTGGACACTTGCACCAGCTGCTTGCGGTAGTAGCCGGCCAGTGCAGAGCGGACATAGGGTTCCGTCGGACGGATCCGCAGGGTGTAGTGCAGGATCTGCTCCTTGTCCCCAATACGCAGATCCTCGATCTCTTCAGGTTCAAGCCAGCTCAGTGACAGCAGAGGATCGACATTGCGGCGATCCGTCATATGTGCCAGTTTCCAGCTGTCGATAGCCTCCCGGCGTCCTTCGATGTTCCGCCAGCGAAGCATCCCGAACGTGTAGAGACCGTCAGACGACCGTGACCGTAACTCGAGTGTACGCTTCATCGCATGCTCTGCTTCCGGTTCCCAATTCGGCCAGGACCAGTCGAGAAAATGCAGAGCAAGTGCCTCCCACAGGCGCAGCGCTGCAGAGTCCGGCGAAGTAAACCCGGCAAATAGAGTGTCACGAATCGCGGCATTGTCTTCCAGCACGCTGCTTTTCCACAGGGAACGCGCGACAGGCGGGGTGAGCGAAGCATACAGGTCCGTCGTCTCCACCGCCTCACCCCAGGTTTCCAGCAGGGTCGTTGCTGCGGCACGACCTCGGTAGAAGGCGTTGGTGCCGCCGGATCGCAACTCCCAGCGCTTTTTGACTTTTCCGAGCCAGTCGAGACGAAATGTGACCATTTCCAGACCGTCCGCCGTGTAGCGTCCGGTGACAACGTAAGCAGCCTTGATCATGGTTGCAGCGGACGGGGCGTCTCCGTCAAGGTCGGGTTCCAGGCGCTCCAGCCATTTCTTCCCGGCATACCGAGTCTGCCACGGGACCAGATCCTTGCGCGCGTCATGCAGCGACTGCTCCAGCGTGAAGCGGGCATAGTCGGCTTCGTCCAGCAGACTGCTGTCTGCGACAGTGAAAGGTTGCACCCAGATTCGTACCGGCACCAGCGGCGCGGGGTGTCGGGCTCGCTCGACCGCATACAGC
>WJJA01000166.1 GCA_014729955.1 bacterium | reverse complement strand
TTTTTCTCTTTTACGTCTGGGTACAAACCGTCGCCGGGAGGAAGTGACAAATTGGGGAACATCTTCTTGTAAAACCAGTCCTTACCATAGCTCGCTTTCATCATTCATGAAATATTCGGGATAGGATTGGTATGCAATGACCGAACCGATATCGAAAGGATTGTTTTATGAAATCAGAGGCAGGTTCCAGGCTGCATCCCCATCGATACACCGTCGCTTGCCCCCGCGAGGGGGAACAGGCAGTCACGCCTGGTGCTCCACCATAATGGCGCGATTCTTTCCCGGGATACACCGCCCTGCCGTCAGATCTGAGGATCTGACGACACACGTTGGACAACGCTGCACCTCACCTTTGACACCCTCCCGCGAACCCGGGCCGGCCTGTTATTCTTGAAAAACAAAAGCTGAAGAGTCGGATCTCCCGAGGTCTTGCCCGGGGCTTTCGCGTGTTTTACATTGAACATGTTCATTTAATGAACATGTTCAACTTTTTCGCTAACTCGAATATTTCACGAGTTCACACTGTGTCAGATGTGAGGCGCGAAGGATGAAGCTGTATGGTAATACCGCGAATCCTTCGGAACAAAGCAGATGACACAGTCGGGACCGCCCGAAGGGGAATGAATAGATGAGTTCGGCCTGGACACAATCTGTGCCGGAGAAAATCGGCATGTCGTGATATTATCTTATTGTTACTATAGTTTTTAGAAAAGACTGTTCTCTCCATTCATGAAAAATTCGTGTTAACCGGATAATGTCTCTATGACACCTCATGAAGCCGGTCGTACAAGACGGGAAAAGCAGAAAGCGGAAACACGGACGCAGATCCTGGAAAGCGCACGCAGACTGTTTGCCGAAAAGGGTTACAGGCAGGCAACGATTCGTGACGTTGCCGGGGAAGCCGGGGTAGCGCTGGGTACCATTTTCACCCATTTCCCTGACAAGGAGGCTCTACTCTCTGCCGCTCTCATCGATGAACTGGACCGTGACTTCCAACGATCGTGGGAAACCATTCCCGTGGAGACCGGCATACGTGAGCAGATGCTGCACCTGGCGGTGGAAGGGTACCGTTCCTGGTTGAACCGTTCGAACCGAGACCGTGAGCTGCTGCGAAAAATCTGCTTTACCCAGGGCCCGGCACGCGACGAGTTGAAGTTCATTGACCGGGGGGCCGTTGAACAGATGCAACGCCTGTTGGACGCTGCACGGTTGCGCGGCGAAATACGATCCGATACAGACACCGAGATCGCCGCCCGGACCGCGTTCTCGATGTATCTGGTCAACATTCTATACTGGCTGGATGATTACGAGGGGGACGGGAAAGCCGGGGAGCACGATGCTGCAGGCGACAAACGGATGGAAGCCATTGTTGAGGATACACGACGTTTTATTGGCCTGCTGTTCCGAGGCATGGGTCATGATACCGATCGCTGAACGAGGTTCGGCGCTCTGAAAGGGGAATGGCGCGTTGATTCAGCGAGCCTTGCGCGGGGATCTCACGTATTTCACGTGGGTCGGGTGTCTGATAGCGCTTTGCGGATTGGCCGTGTTCGTGTTCGTGCGACAGTTTACCGAAGGATTGGGCATCACGGCGATGAGCCGCGATGTACCCTGGGGCTTTTACATTGCCCAGCTCACCTTCCTGGTCGGTGTGGCGGCGTCGGCGGTCATGGTGGTCCTGCCTTACTACCTGCATGACTACAGGACGTTTCGCCACATGACGATCCTGGGCGAATCCCTTGCGATTCCGGCGGTGCTGCTTTGTCCCCTGTTCGTGGTGGTTGACCTGGGCAGGCCGGAACGTGTCCTGAACCTCTTCTTGCACCCTTCACCCCATTCAATGCTCTTCTGGGATACCATTGCCCTGTTCGGTTACCTGTTTCTGAACATTGTGATTGCATTCAAAACTCTTGAGGCGGAGCGCAACGAACGTCCCCCCGCACGGTGGGTGAAGATCCTGATCTACATCTCCATCCCCTGGGCGATCAGCATTCATACCGTGACAGCGTTTCTTTACAGCGGTCTTGCGGCACGGCCGTTCTGGTTTTCGGCGGTGCTGGTGCCGCGTTTTCTTGCCTCCGCCTTCGCCTCCGGGCCTGCTCTGCTGATCCTGTTGAGTCTGCTTGTCAGAAGGGTCAGTCGTTTCGATCCGGGATTGAAGGCGGTGCATGCCCTCGCACGAATCGTGACCTATGCCGCTTTGATCAATCTGTTCCTGTTCGGTGTGGAAGTATTCACTATCCTCTACAGCGGGGTCGAACATCACAAGGTACATCTGCAGTATTTGTTCGTCGGTCTGGACGGCCGAATCGACGCGGTGGTACCGTTCATGTGGCTCTCGCTCGGGCTTGGCATCGCTGCAATCGCCCTGTTGATACACCCCGGTACACGCGGTAACCTTCGCATGCTTGCCGTTGCCTGTGTGTTCCTGTTCGTATCGATCTGGCTGGACAAGGGAGCGGGCATGCTAACCGGCGGCCTGATCCCATCGACCACCGGGCGAGTCACCCCCTACTTTCCGTCCGGTGCAGAAATCCTGATGGGCATCGGGCTGTATGCCTTCGGTGCACTTGTGTTGACCCTGCTCTACAAGATAGCCGTGTCGGTGAAGCTGGAAACCGTCGGGAACGCACAGAACCGTCGAGACACTTCAGATCTTTGACAGGCAGGTACCTGCGGGAGAACGGACATGCACATCATCGTGACAGGCGCGACCGGTTTCATCGGTCGTACAATCGCCGAGCGGTTCCATGAAGAAGGGATAAACATCCTCGCGCTCGGACGTGACATGGATAAAGGAGAAAACCTGAGACGTCGGGGATTAAGGTTCCAGCGGGCGGACATTCGATCGGCAGACCAGGTGATGGGAGCCTTTGAGGCGGCGGACTGCGTGATTCACTGCGCGGGCAAATCGGCGGACTGGGGCCGGCCGGAGGAGTTCGAAGCCGTGAATGTCGACGGAACACATCATATCATCGACGCATGTCGTGTTCACAGCATTCACAAGCTGATTTTCGTTTCCACCCCCAGTGTGTACTACAGCGGACGAGACCGGTTTCGTATCCGGGAAGAGGATCCCCTGCCCGCACCGCGCACCTGGTACGCCCGCACCAAGCTCAAGGCGGAGCGGGAGCTTCTGAACGCGAGTCGGGATGGTTTACAGTTCATCACCTTTCGTCCCAGAGCAGTGTACGGACCCTACGACAACACCATCGTGCCCCGCATCCTGGCCCTGGCCGAGAAAAAGCAGTTTCCCCTCCTCAACGGCGGCAACGCCCTCACGGATATCACGTACATCGATAACTTTGTCGATGCCGTACGTTCGGCTCTTCCCGCTCCGGAAACGGCATGGAACCAGGTATATAACATTTCAAACGGCGATCCGATTCGCATACGGGACTGGTTTGAAACGGTGTTGCACATCTTCGACATTCCCTTTCGTCCCAAGTTCGTACCAGAAATCGCCGCGAAGGCCGTGGCGACAGTGATGGAAACGTCGAGCCGGCTGCCGTTCGGTCCGAAGAAGCCGGCGATGACACGCTTTTCCGTCGGCTACATGGCGAAATCGATGACCATGTCGATTGAAAAAGCCCAAACGCAGTTGTCCTATGTGCCCCGTATCGGCAACAGGGAAGGGTTTGAACGATATGCCGCGTGGTACCGGACCAGGAAGCGGAGCTGACGGAATCGTTCCCGTCTTTTTCCGGTTCGCTCTGTCTGTATTGCAAGAGACGTTTCTCGCCGTGCCGAACGGCAGAAATCCATTACGGTTCTTGACCCGGGTGGTAACGTGCTGCGCCTATCGGCAGGAAACCTGACCTCCTGGATAACGTATGCATTCCTTCCTTCTCTCCCCTTTCCTGATGATCTTCTGCCGAACATTCATCCTGCGTCCCGAGAGGAGAGACGTGTTCTGTAACGGCTCGCTTCACGGGTTGTTTTTCTTTATCTTCCATGTCTGTCCGAGAAACGCACCCAACGGGGCAGAGTCTTGATCATATTGGGTTTGCGTGGAACTATACCGCTGCCGACCGGTGTAAAACTTACAGGAAACTGTCGTGTTTGGCGAGTTGACCGACAAGCTTGAGTCGTTTTTTCAAGGCTTGAAAGGCCGTGGCAAGCTCACGGAATCCGACGTCAAAGCCGCGCTGCGGGAAGTTCGTCGGATTCTGCTGGAAGCGGACGTCAATTTCCAGGTGGCGCGTGACTTCCTGAAAAAGGTACAGGAGCGCGCGGTCGGCGAAGAAGTATTGCGGTCGGTTACTCCCGCACAGCAGGTGATCAAGATCCTGCATGATGAGCTTGTGAAGCTGCTGGGCGAAGAGTGGACGCCGCTGCGTCGCGCCAAGGAACCACCGACGGTGATCCTGATGGTCGGTCTGCAGGGGTCGGGCAAAACGACGACCTCCGGTAAGCTCGGCGCCTATTTCCGTCGCAAGGGAATGCGCCCTATATTGGCGGCTTGCGACTTGCAGCGTCCGGCGGCGGTCGATCAGCTGGAACGTGTCGGCGAGCAGGCCGGCGTTCCGGTGGTTACGAACCGTCAGGGCACGCCGGTACAGGTGGCTTCGGAAGCGAAGCAGCAGGCGCGTGCCGGCGGGCATGACACGCTGATCGTGGACACGGCCGGTCGTCTGCATATCGACGATGCCCTGATGCAGGAGCTGACCGAGATCCGTGAAGAGGTGAAGCCGTCAGAGGTGTTGTTCGTCGCGGACGGCATGACCGGGCAGGACGCGGTCAATTCTGCAAAGGCGTTCGCGGAACGTCTCGGGATCACCGGCGTGATCCTGACGAAGCTGGACGGCGACGCTCGCGGCGGCGCGGCGCTGTCGATTCGAAGTGTGACCGGCGAGCCGTTGCGTTTCATCGGTATCGGTGAAAAACTCGAGGACCTTGAAGAGTTTCACCCGAACCGTATGGCCGACCGTATCCTCGGCCTGGGCGATGTTGTATCGCTCGTGGAGAAGGCACAGGATGCGGTAGACGTTGAAAAAGCGGAAGAGCTGGCTCGTAAACTCAAGAAGAACCAGTTCGACCTGGAAGATTTCCTCGACCAGCTCCGCCAGATTTCGAAGATGGGGCCGGTCGAGAACCTGTTGAAGATGATCCCGGGAGCCGGGAAGGCGTTGAAGGGGGTCACGATCGACCCGAAGGAGCTGAAACGGGTCGAGGCGATCATCTTGTCGATGACGCCGCAGGAGCGGAAGCGCCCGAAGATCCTGAACGCCGGCCGTCGCCGTCGCATTGCGGCGGGCAGCGGCACGAAGGTGCAGGACGTGAACCGGTTGTTGAACCAGTTCAAAGACATGCAGAAGATGATGAAGAAGATGGGCGGTGCCGGAGGGAAGGGCAAAAAGATGAAGATGCGCGGCGGTATGCCGCCGAACTTCCCCGGGCTGCCCGGATAGAGTAGAGGGAGAGTGAAGCAATGTCGGTGACCATCCGGCTGACTCGTCTGGGTCGCAAGAAGCGGCCGTTTTACCGCATCATTGCGGTGGATTCCCGTCGTCGCCGCGACGGTGCGTACCTCGAAAAGATCGGCTATTACGATCCGGTCGCACGGCCTGCCATCGTCGAAGTCGATCATGACAAGGCTCTCAAGTGGCTGAATCGCGGCGCCAAGCCGTCCGATACGGTCCGGAGCCTGTTTCGGCGGGAAGGCGTGATGATGCGCTGGGACATGTCCAAGCGTGATTACACGCAGGAGCAAATTGAGGAGGCGGTGAAAGCCCATCGCGACAAGAATTACGCGGTGTTGGCGAAAGAAGCGCCGCCGAAGCCCGAGCCGTTGCCCGAGCCGGAACCGGAAGAGGTTCCGTCCACGGACGCCAAGGCGAAAAAGGAGCCGCAGCCGGAAGCCCCGGCCGAGGCCTCCAAGGACGCCGAGGCAACCGAGGCACCGGCCGACGAAGCCGCCGCCAAGGACGACAAGGCGGAGGAGAAGGCAGCGGAGGCGCCCGCTGAAGAGGCGAAGCCGGAGAAGGCTGAGCCGAAGGAAGAGGCGCCCGCCGAGAAGCCCGCCGAAGAGGCCAAGGTCGAAGGCAAAGCTGACGGCGAGAAGAAGGAATAATCGTCCTTTTTCACCGTTGTTCGGGCCATCCGCACATCACATCGACACTTGGAGGTTGCCGTGTTCGAATCGTTCGTAGCGTTCGTCGGCAAATACCTGGTGGAGCGGCCCGAAGAGGTGCAGGTACATCTAGATACGGATGAGAGCGGCCAGGAGAACTATACCCTGGTTGTTGCGCCTGACGATGTGGGCCGCATCATCGGTCAGAACGGCCGTAATATCAAAGCGTTGCGCACCCTGTTGATGGCGATTGCGACACGACAGGGCAAGCGTGTGTCGCTCGATGTCAAGGAGTCCGTGGAGGAAACGACCGAATGAGCGAGCCTCGACCGGTTCCGCATCCCGACCGACGTGTCTATATCGGTCGCGTGGCCAGGGTGCGCGGACTGCGCGGGGATCTCAGGGTGGTACCCCTCACATGGGATCACCATCGGTTTGAACGACTCGATGAGCTGTGGTGCGAAGCGCCGGACCAATCGGTGCACCATTTGCATATTAAGCGGTTGCGTGTCGAATCCGACGCCGTCTTCCTTCGGTTTCAGGAAACGCCTTTGCGTGACTTGGCCGAGCCCCTGGTAGGCGGCCGGTTGTTCATTGATATCGAAGATCGAGCCGAGTTGCCCGATGACATGTTTTACCATGACGACGCCATCGGCTGCGAGGTCGTTGATGTCGAACGTGGGCCGTTGGGAACCGTGACCGGCGTCCTGTCGCCTTCCGCCCACGAGGTGCTGGAGGTGACCGGTCCGTCCGGGGAAATCCTGATCCCGGTGGCCGGCGGCATGGTTGTCGAGATGGATCTTGCCGGCAAAACCATTCGTGTGGACCTGCCCGAGGGCTTGATCGAAGCGACCGCCGGCGAGAGCGACCGCGAATGGAAGCGGCAGCAACGACGGGAGCGCCTTGCGGAGGGTCGGACGGAGAACACGTCCGGTGCCGAGGACGATCCAACGCTCGGAGCGGAACGATGATCATCGAGATCATCACCCTGTTTCCGGACGGTGTCCGCACGATGTTGAGCGAATCCATGCTCGCCCGCGCTCAAAACGCGGGCGCAGTCGACATCGAATACGTGCAGTTGCGTAAGTTCGCGACGGACAAGCACGGCACGGTGGACGACAAGCCTTTCGGCGGCGGGCCGGGCATGGTGTTGAAAGCCGAGCCGGTCGCACGGGCGCTGGAGCACCTGTCGGAGAAACGACCGACACCGAAGCCGCGCGTGCTTTATACCAGTCCGCAGGGACGGCGGTTCGACCAGGCGCACGCGGAAGAACTGGCCGGCGAGCAGAGGATTACGATCCTTTGCGGGCATTACAAAGGGCTGGACCAGCGAGCGCTGGATACATTGATCGACGAAGAGGTTTCGATCGGCGATTTCATCCTCACCGGCGGAGAACCGGCGGCGGTTGTGATCGTCGATGCAGTGGTCAGGTTGTTGCCCGGAGTGTTGGGCGACCCGGAATCCGCGCGCGGAGACAGCTTCACACGCGGATTGCTGGACCATCCCCATTACACGCAACCGGCGGACTGGCGCGGATTGACCCCGCCGGAGGTGCTGTTGTCCGGCCACCACGCGAAGGTGGAGCAGTGGCGGCAGGAGCAGGCGGAACGAGCGACACGGGAACGCCGTCCGGAGTTGTATGAGCGGTGGCTCGCACGAAAAGGGGAAAAGCCGTCCTGGTGATGGCTTGTCGAGGCGGTTCCGCGGTGACGTTTGACCAATGACGCCTGCAGCGAAGGTATCATCGCCTGGCCGCGATGATTGGCGAGCAGAGACGCCCGTCCCATTCGGCACAAAGGCCTACCCCTTCAGGCGGGGTCGGGTGTCAGAATAGAAGAAAGCAGCAACCCTTTTGCATAGGTGAGAGAACGATGTCAGACCAGATTTTGCAGGACCTCGAACGCCGTGAACTGAAGACTGATATCCCTGACTTCGGCCCGGGCGACACGGTATCGGTGCATGTACGTATCGTGGAAGGCGGCAAAGAGCGTATCCAGGTGTTCAAGGGTACAGTGATGGGCCGTAGCGGCCGCGGCATGCGCGCCTCTTTCACCGTGCGCAAGATCGGCGCGGGCGCGATCGGTGTGGAACGCGTCTTCCCGTTGCATTCCCCGTCTATCGCCAAGATCGATGTGGACAAGAGGGGCGACGTACGTCGCGCGAAGATCTACTACCTGCGTGACCGTGTCGGTAAAGCGGCTCGTGTGAAGGAAAAGGTCAAGAAGGCGTAAGAAGGAACCCCTCTTGACATCGGGTAACGATTCCGAGACGACGGTACAGCAAGCTGATGAAACGGCACGGTTGCGTCGTGTGCACGACGTGGTCCGTGTCGCCTTGTTTATTGCCACGGCCGTGGCGAGCGGCTACCTGCTGATGGCCGTACCGAACGTTGAACTGATCACCACCGTGGTCGCGCTGAGTGGTCTCCTGCTGGGGGCATGGCGCGGTTTGTTGATCGGCGGTGCGTCGATGCTGCTCTATGGAGCACTGAATGCCTGGGGCCCTGCCTACCCGCCGTTATGGGCCATGCAGATCACGGGCATGATCTTGACCGGCCTGGTGTTCGGCCTCTTGCGCAATTGGTTGTTATCCCTTGCACGCCCCCTGACACGGGCGTTTTTTTTCGGTCTCGTCGGCGGCGTGATGACTCTCCTGTATGATATTCTCACCAACCTCGCCTTTCCCCTCGCGGCCCGCATGCCTATGTCCGGAGTGCTGACAACCCTCACGGCCGGCATCCCCTTCGCGCTGGTGCATATCGGCTCCAATGTTGCCATTTCCGCTGTCGTGCTGCCGGTTGTCGCGAAACGGCTGGAACGGCGGTTCAGGTAGATTCCTTGGCCGGTTTCGATTTAACCCGAATATTTCACGAGTTCAAACTGTGTCAGATGTGAGGCGAGAAGGATGAAGCTGTATTCCAATACCGCGAATCCTTCGCAACAAAGCAGATGACGCAGTTGGGACCGCCCGGAGGGGGAATGAAAAGATGAGTTGGCCTGGACACAATCGGTGTCAGAGAAAATCCGTATAGCGTGACATTATCTCATTGTTAATATGGTTTTTAGAAAAGAATGTTCTCGCCATTCATGAAATATTCGGGTTAATGCCGCTTGTGAAGCAAACATTATCCATTCTTTTCGCATTGTTCAAGACACCTTAAAAACCCTCCCTGCGGGGAGACGATCCGGTTTCACGTGGTGCACCGGCAGCTTTTCCGTTGTAGATTCGCCCTTGACAAGTAGCGACGTGATGAAAAGACGCCGACGTTCCGAACGGCATACGGGCCGTTCCACTTACACAGAAAGAGACGGACATCCTGTGAGCGAATTCGACCAACCCTCCGAGACCTCTCCCTCGACAGAACCGAAACCTGAACGACAGCCGCGCCCGGAAGCCGTGCTTGCCGACATGCCCGACCCGGTGCGTACCGCAGTCGACACCGCCGGCTGGGACGATCTGATGCCGGTACAGAAGCGAACTTTGCCCTACCTGCTGGAAGGTGAAGATGTGATCGTGCAGTCCCGCACCGGCAGTGGCAAAACCGGAGCGTTTCTACTGCCGTTTATCAACCGGGTCAAACCGGGGCAGCGCCAACCCCAGGGGATGGTCCTGGTACCGACCCGTGAGCTGGCCAAGCAGGTGTACGATGAAGCGATCCGTTTGGGCAAACCTTCCGGGATGCGCAGTGTCGCGGTATACGGCGGGACTCGCTACAAGCCGCAGATCACGGCCTTTCGAGAAGGGGTGGACCTGGTGATCGGCACACCCGGCCGTATCCTTGACCACCTCCTGCGCGGCACCCTTACCCTGGACAACCTGCACTACCTGGTGTTCGACGAAGCGGACCGCATGCTGTCAATGGGCTTTTACCCTGACATGAAAGAGATCCAGAGCTACCTGCCAAAGCGGAAAAAGCAGAGCTCGATGTTTTCCGCCACGTATCCGCCCACAGTGATGGGCCTGGCGAAGCAGTTCCTGCACAAGCCTGAGTTCCTCAGCCTGTCGAAAGACCAGGTCCATGTCGCGGAAGTGCAGCATGTGTTTGTTACCGTGGAGCCGATGGACAAAGACCGTGCGCTGGTTCGAATCCTCGAGGTGGAAAACCCGCCGTCGGCGATCATCTTCTGCAATACCAAATCACGGGTCGAGTACCTCGCGCAGGTGTTGCAGCGTTTCGGTTTCGATGCTGACATGCTGACCAGCGACCTGACCCAGAACGCTCGTGAAAAGGTGCTGCAGCGCATCCGTGCCGGCACTCTGAAATTCCTGGTGGCGACCGATGTTGCGGCACGCGGTATCGATATTCCGCAACTGTCCCACGTGATCCTCTACGAGCCGCCGGAGGAGTTGGAGGCCTACATTCACCGTGCCGGTCGTACCGGCCGGGTCGGCGCTTCCGGCACCGCGATCAGCCTCGTGACCGACATTGAGATGTTCGAGTTGCGCCGTATCGCCAAACAGTACAGCAT
>WJJA01000165.1 GCA_014729955.1 bacterium | reverse complement strand
GATAGTGTCGCGCTATATGGTTTTGCTTCGGTACAGAATGTTTTCAAGGCGAATTCATCTATTCATTCCCCCTTTCGGGCGGTCCCAACTGCGTCATCTGCTTTGTTGCGAAGGATTCGCGGTATGGCAATACAGCTTCATTCTTCGCGCCTCACATCTGACGCAGTTTGAACTCGTGAAATATCCGGGCTAGCTTGTCAAGCCGGGTGTCGTTGTGGCGGGTGGCATAGCTGCCCGGATGCCTTTTTGTTCCCCGGAGGCAGCGACTACGCCCGAGCCGCACAAGTCGGGGGTACACGCATCTCGGCGGGCAGGGACGCCCGCCCTACCCTTGGGGGAGGGTTGCGCTGGCGGGCGGGGAACGCCCGCCCTACCTTTGGGGGATCGCTGCACTGGAGGGCAAGGACACTCCTTCGCCCTACCCTTGCGAGTGGATGAGTGTCATCGTGACCAGTAGGTCTTCGTGAGCAGCACGAACACGGTATATATTTCAAGCCTTCCGACAATCATCAGGAAGGTGAGCATCCATTTGCCGACCATGGGTATCGCGGCGTAGTTGTCGGTCGGCCCCACCTCGCCCAGGCCCGGGCCGATGTTCGACATGCAGGCGATCACACTGGTCAGCGAGGTCACCAGGTCCAGACCGAGCGCCGCCATGAACAGCGTGGCGAAGATCGCGATCATCACGTAGAGTTGAAAAAAGGCGAGGATGTTCTGCACGATCTCGTTGGATACCGATTTGCGCCCGATGCGTATCGGGTAAATCGTCTCCGGGTGCACCATCTTGTGCAGTTCAACACGCGCCTGCCTTAGCAGAATCATCGCACGAGCGGTTTTCATCCCTCCGCCGGTGGAGCCCGCCATCCCGCCGATCAGCATCAGCGACACCAGCCACACCTGAGCCAGGGGCTGCCACAGTTCGAAGTCGGCGGTCGCATAGCCGGTTGTGGTGGCGATGGCGCAGGTCTGGAAGGCCGCATCGCGAAACGCCGGCTCGAACGGCTGCCCGCGAAACAGGTTCAGCGCCGAGAGGATCACCACCGAAATCCCGATCATCAACGCATAGAACTTGAATTCCGGGCTTTCCAGGTACTTGCCGGGTCGGCCTCGTATCGCCCAGAAGTGCAGGCTGAAGTTGATCCCGGCGATGAACATGAAGACAGTGATCACGTAGTGGATGTAGGGCGACTGGTAGAACGCGATGGAGGTGTTCTTGGTGGAAAAGCCGCCGGTGGCGACAGTGCCGAAGGTGTGGCAGAGCGAGTCAAACCAGTCCATCCCGCCGAACATCAGCAGCGCCGCCTGGGCCGCTGAGACCAGGACGTAAACGCCCCAAAGGATTTCCGCTGTGCCGCGGATACGCGGTGTGAGCTTGTCCGCGGTCGGGCCGGGCGCCTCTGCCTTGAACATCTGCATCCCGCCGACGCCGAGGAAGGGCAGGATTGCGATGGAGAAGACGATAATCCCCATCCCGCCGATCCAGTGGGTGAAACTGCGCCAGAAGAGGATGCCGTGCGGGAGCGATTCGATGTCGGTCAGGATCGATGCGCCTGTGGTAGTGAAACCGGAGGCGGATTCGAACAGGGCGTCGGTGACACAGGGGATCGCGCCGGTAAAGAGATACGGCAGCGCTCCGACGATACTCATCCCGAGCCAGCCGAAGGTGACCGCCGCGAAACCGTCTCGTGCGGTCAGGTCCATTTCGCCTGGAAGGAACTTCCACATCGAGAAGCCGAGGACCAGGGTGATCGCCATGGACAAGGTGATGCCCCACTGGTCGCCGTCTGCGAAGATAAATGCGACGATGACCGTGAAGACCATGCCGGCGCCGAGCATCATCAGGATCAGGCCGACCAGGCGCAGCACCGCGGTCGGATTGATGAAATGCCTATTCAAAAAGCTTCAGCACTCCCTTGACAGCGTTAGGCAGCGAAAAGACCACCACCTTGTCGCCCACGAAAATCTTGGTATCGCCCACCGGCAGTTCCACGCCCTCCTCATGCTCCACAGCGACCATGATGGAACCGTGCGGGAACTTGATGTCGCGAAGCATTTTCCCGACCACCTTCGACTTGGCCGACGCGATAAACTCGAAGGTTTCAGCATCGATGTTGACCAGGTGACGCAAGGATACAATCCCGCCGTGGTGGATGTATTTGAAGATCGCATTCGAGGTGAGCCAGCGCGGATTGACCGCGATGTCGAGGCCGATCGTTTTTACAATCGGGGTGTAATCCACCTTGCCGATCAGGGTGATGGTTTTCGGGACCTGCAGGTGTCGTGCAAGCAGCGAGGTGACGATATTGTTTTCATCGTCATTGGTGAGAGCGCAGAAGACATCCTGGTCGACAATGCCTTCGCGTGCAATCAGGTTGATGTCGGACGCGTCTCCGATCACCACCGGTGTATGATCCAACTGATCGGCAGCGAGTTCCCCGCGTCTTCGTTCCGATTCGAGCAGCTTGACGTGAATATCTTTTTCGCCCTCCAGCTGCTGGGCGACCATCCGGCCGATGGATGTGGCGCCGTAAATCATTACACTGCGGGTCGGACGGCGCTCATGTCCGAAGATCTTGAAGACGCGCGGCAGTTCCGACGGCAGGACGGCAACATATACTTCATCGTCCACCATCACCTTGTTCGTACCGCCGGGGATGAAGGTGCTGCCGTCACGAGTGATCGTCACCAGGCGAAACGGGATGTCCTTTAAAGTCTTGCCGAGATCCTGCAGCGGTACGTCGAGGATTTCCGCTTTTTCGCTGACACGGAACCCGACGATCATCATCTGGTTGCCGCAGAAGCCGATGATCTCATGAGCCTGGGGGAACTTGATCAGTCGGACAATTTCCCGTGTCGCCTCCAGCTCGGGATGGATGATCATGTCGATCCCGAGTTCCTCCAGGTTCAACGGGATTTCATCGGAAGAGAACTCACGGTTGCGTACTCGTGCGATCTTGGTTTTCACGCCGAACTGCTTCGCGATCATGCAGGCGAGGATGTTGACCTCATCGACGGTTGTCACCGCGATCAGCATGTCCATCTTTTCGATCTGCGCCCGCCGTAGAAGGGAAGGGCTGGTACCGTGCCCCTCAATCGCGAGCACATCGAGGTTTTCACCGATGAAGTTGACTCGATCGGCGTTGGAGTCCACCACGGTGATGTCATGGTTGGAGCGGCTCAGCAGCTTCGCCAGGTGGCCACCCACCTCACCGGCGCCGATGATCAGGATCTTCATCGGTCCCGGCCCCGGATCTGGTCGACGCCGCTCATGTAAGGCTGCAGCGGTCGCGGCACGATCACCCGTGCTTCGGGCGTCTGGTAGGTTTCCAGCAGGGCGACCATCAGGCGGCTCGTGGCGAGGCCGGAGCCGTTGAGGGTATGCGCGAAGAGAGGTTTGCCGCCTCCTTCGGGACGGTAGCGCAGGTTCATCCGCCGCGCCTGGAAGTCACGGAAGTTCGACACGCTGGAGGCTTCCAGCCACGCTCCCGTGCCGGGCGCCCACACTTCGATGTCGTAGCAGCGTGCCGCGCCGAAGGTGAGGTCGCCGGTACACAGCTCCACGATGCGGTAGGTGATGTTCAGCGTATCGAGCACGCTTGTCGCATGCTCGAGGATCTCTTCATGGGCTGCCTCGCTCGCCTCTTCGGTCGTAACCTGCACCAGTTCTACCTTGTTGAACTGATGCATGCGCAGCAGGCCGCGGGTGTCCTGGCCGTGCGCTCCCGCTTCACGCCGGAAGCAGGCGGTGTACGCGGCGTACCTGATGGGCAGGTCGACGGCGTTCAGGATCTCGTCACGGTGCATGTTGGTGACAGGCACTTCCGCCGTCGGGATCAGGTAGAAGTCGTCCCGTTCGACGTAATACATGTCCTCGGGAAACTTCGGGAGTTGACCCGTGCCGAGGGCGGAGGAGGAATTGACCATGAACGGTGGAAGGACTTCGGTGTAGCCGTGCTCGTTGATCTGCATGTCGAGCATGAAGTTGATCAGCGCACGCTCCAGCCGTGCCCCCAACCCGAGGTAGAGCGGGAATCCGCTGCCGGCGATCTTGGCACCGCGCGGCATATCGAGAATGCCCAGCGATTCGGCGAGGGTGAGATGATCCTTCCGCTCGAACTCGACCGCATCCGGCATCACGGTTTCGTGTACGACAACGTTTTCCGTTTCGTCCCTGCCGTCGGGAGCGTTCGGGTCCGGTTCGGCCGGCCATGTGAGGAGCAGGTTGTGCAACTCTTCCTCGACGGTCCGGCGCTCTTCGTCCAGCTCGGCGCTGCGTTCACGGATCTTCCTTGCGGCTTCCATCTCCTCGGCGGCGTCACGGCCGGCCTTTTTCGCCTCGCCGATCGCCCTGCTCGCCTTGTTCAATTCGGCTTTCAGCCCGTCCGCCTCGGAGACTGCTTCCCGCCGCCTACGATCGAGGTCCAGTGCCTTTTCGATGTCCGCATCGAACCCCTTGCGGCCCAGTGAAGCTTTCAGCGCGCCCGGTTCCTGCCGCAGCCGCTTGATGTCATGCATGGTATTCACTGCCCCTTGTATGCAAAGACCCCGCTATGCAGGGTCTCGTGCTCGCCACTATCGTCCGCGGAATTGTAACACTTCCACCACCGTCCCGACAAGGATTTTAATATCGAGACCCACAGACATGTTCTCAAGGTAATAGAGATCATATCGGAGTTTAACCTTGACATCCTCCTCGCTCTCATCGTAGCCGTGGCGTGTCTGCGCCCAGCCGGTGACACCGGGACGCACCTGCAGACGGCGGCCGTAGAAGGGGATGGTGTCGATAAACTTCTCCACGAAGACCGGCCGCTCCGGGCGAGGTCCGACAAGGGACATGTCTCCTTTGAGCACGTTAAACAGCTGGGGGAGTTCATCGATACGCATGCGCCGCAGCATGATCCCGACTCGAGTGACCCGTTTGTCGCCCAATCTTGCCCACACCGGTCCGGTCCCTTTTTCCGCGTCCGATACCATCGTTCGCAGCTTGAAGAGTGTGAAGATCCTGCCATGGCGGCCCACACGCTCCTGTCGATAAATCACCGGCCCCCTTGAATCCAGTTTTATCAGCAACATGGCAAACAGCAGTACCGGCGACGACACCAGCAGGATGAGGGACGTTGTAAGGATATCGATCGTGCGCTTGATGAAGGCATAGGTCGGTGTGAGCAGCTTCGGGTAGACCTCCATCAAGGGCGTTCCCTGTATCAGCTTGCCGCGGGCCAGCCCGACGAAGGACTGGTAAAAGTCCGGTACGGTAAGGATGCGCACCGGACGGCATTGCAACTTGTCCAGCAACTCCATGGTCAGATCATGATCCATGCTGTCGAGCGCCAGCAGGACGAGCTCTACGGGGGGATGGTTGTTCTGCTCGTCAAGGTAGCGTTCCAGGTGGTCAAGCTTGAACATCGCACGGTTCGTTGGACCGTCCTCGTCCGGAGTGAAGTTTTCGGTGAAGATAGCCTGTACATCGAAACCGAGACGGGGATTGTTTTTCAGTTGGCGAAAGAGCGAGCGACCAGTCTCGTCAAATCCGACCTGCACACACTGGTACATCCATTTCCCGCGTTGAAATCCGGCGATGATGAGCGAGCGAAACGCCACACGCCCCGCGGAAACGAACAGGAAGACCAGACCGCCGTAAGTAAAAAGGACGGTTCGGCTGAGCGTAATCTTCTCGGTCGGGTCGAATGTGATCACAAACAGGATCAACATGCCGATCACGGTTGCACGAAAGGTGTGCGCCACAGCCTCAAAACGGGACGCACTCAGCTCCCTTGGATTGTACAATCCCCGCAGTGCATACACGGCCAGCCAGAAGAGGGTCAGCACCAGGCCGACGATGAAGAGCTCTGTGCCGCCGGGAACCAGAGGGTTTTCAAACAGTCCCGATTGAAAACGCAGCCACACCACGCTGTAGAACGCGGCTTGCAGGCTGATCAGGTCGAGTACCAGCTGCGGTACGGTGCGGTGTCGGACGAAGCGCCTCACCGATTATGGTCCCAGGTCGCAAATCGATCGTCTTTTGAGATCAGCGCGGACCATGATGCATAGAGGGTTGCTTTCAGCACCACGAAGACATAGTACGTGAAGCTTAAAAACGGAATGGGTTTTGAATATGCCAGGCCTCGGCCAAGCATCGCGAAGAAGAGGAACAGGGATCCGCCGAATACAAGTACAAAATCAACCCATCGTGTTTTTGAGTCCAGGAGACGAAGCACGGCAGCCCCCTGGGCAGTAATCAGCATCATCGGCAGGAACCAGCGCAGCATCTTGTGGCTCCAGATCCGCAGGGCAAGTGTGCCGGTATGCCCCGGATGGAGCAATCGCGGGTAGACATACACCATGCAACGCAGCGCCTGGTGCACAATCCTGTACTTGCGACGATACTCGGCTTCGAAGGAACCGGTGCTGATTTCATCGGCAATCGCACCCGGTGCATAGTGCGTACGGTAACCCTGCTCAGCGATCAGTAGCGGAAGGAAAAGGTCTTCACAGCAGGATGGTTCAATGGCACGGTAGAAAGTGCGGCGAACCGCATAGATCGAGCCCATCGCGCCGACGGCACCGCCGCAGTTCGATTCCGCCTCACGCAGTCGGTTTTCCACCAGGTCCCAGTACAG
>WJJA01000164.1 GCA_014729955.1 bacterium | reverse complement strand
GATCTGCGATGAGTGTCGCTTCGAGCACTTCAACCTGGATGAGTGGGTGATCGACGACGACGATATTTACACGCCGATCAAAAAGGCGACCCGGTTTGTGAAGGACACGGAGCCCGACAATGCCTGATATCGTGGCGTATCTGATCGAGAAGAACCTGGTGACCGTGGGAATCTTCGGGGTGGTGCTGGGTGTGGTGGCACTGCTGACCTACGGCGAGCGCAAGGTGGCGGGCTGGATGCAGGACCGGAACGGTCCCAATCGTGCAGGCCCCTTCGGCATCTTCCAGGTGGTCGCGGACGGTGTGAAGTTCTTCGCGAAAGAGGAATTCATTCCGGATCGTGCGAACAAGTGGCTGTTCGTGATGGCGCCGACCTTTACCTTCATCGCCGCCGGCACCATCATGGCCGTGATTCCCTTCGGCGACCGTATTGTCGTAGGCGGCCGTGAAATCCTTCTGCAGATCGCCGATGTCAACATCGGCGTGCTGTACATCCTGGCGATCGGCTCTTTGAGCGTGTACGGGATCATCGCCGGCGGCTGGGCCTCCAACAACAAGTACTCTCTGATGGGCGGACTGCGTGCCTCCAGCCAGATGATTTCCTACGAAATCGCGATGGGGCTGGCGATCGTCGCGTTGATCATGGACCATGGTTCCTTTTCCCTGCGCGCGATTGTGCTGGACCAGGCCGGACCGATCTGGAACTGGAGTGTATTCACCCATCCGATCGGCTTCCTCATCTTTTACGTGGCGGCCTTTGCCGAAGCGGGCCGAATTCCTTTCGACCTGCCGGAAGCGGAGAACGAACTGGTCGGGGGGTATCACACCGAGTATTCCTCGATGAAGTTCGGTCTGTTCATGTTCGGGGAATACACCCACTTCACCCTCGCCAGCGGAATCATTGCCACGCTTTATTTCGGCGGTTGGACCATCCCGTGGGTGATGCCGCCCGAGACACCCGGCATCCTGTGGGGACTGCTGAGCTTCGTGGTATTCTGGATTAAAGCGCTGTTCTTTGTGTTTGTTTTCATGTGGGTGCGCTGGACCCTGCCGCGGTTCCGTTACGACCAGTTGATGGGCCTCGGCTGGAAGCGCATGATCCCACTCGGCATTTTCAACATCGTCTTGACCGGCGGGCTGATCCTGGCGTTCGAGGCGTGGGGGATCGCGGAATTCACCATTGGTATTTTCATCGCCGCGATTGTTTTGACGGGCCTTTTGATTGTGATATTCGATGCTCTCAGCCCGAAGGAAACGAGAGCGACCCATGTGGCCGGGTCCGAAAAGGTTTGATCGGGCTGCGATCAAGGAGGCGATAGATGGCTGCGGACACAGTCGCGAAAAAGAAGAATCCCAACGATCCTTTTCGTAAATATGATCTGACGCTGGCGGAAAAGCTTTACCTGCCGGCGATCTCCAAGGGTATGGCAGTGACCTTGTCGCACTTTTTCCAGAAAAAGGTCACGATGCAGTATCCCG
Source organism: bacterium (assembly GCA_014729955.1). Lineage (GTDB taxonomy): Bacteria > Electryoneota > Electryoneia > Electryoneales > Electryoneaceae > WJJA01. Next base: position 1,635 of record WJJA01000164.1, on the reverse strand, counting down.
AAGAGAAGCCGGAAGTGTCGCATCGCTGGCGTGGACGGCATGTGCTGAAACGTGACGAATACGGCCGTGAACGGTGCGTCGGCTGCCAGATGTGCGAACTGGCGTGCCCGGCGGATGCGATCACGATCCAGGCGGGCGAAGTGCCGCCGGAGCGTCGGCATCTGCATACGACCGAACGCTACGCGGTGATCTACGAACTCGACATGCTGCGTTGCATTTACTGCGGGCTGTGCGAAGAAGCATGCCCGGAGGCGGCGATTTACCTGACGCCGTTCTATGAGTTCGTGGAGGATAGCCGTGAGAAGTTGATTTATACCAAAGAGATGCTGACCGAGAAGACCGGCGGTCCGATCTTCTATAAGGATTGAGGCGGGAAGTAGCCCGGTGTCGTTGACGCCGGGGAGGTGGAGCGACCGGCATCGTCGCTTCGCCGTGACGATAGAAGGACAAAGGATACCGGCCTGCGCCGGTATGGCATATAGACAAAAAAAACGATCGCAGGACCGCCCCGCGCGGTCTTTGTGACAGGAAACTCATGCGGGAGACCCGCGGCGGCTGCCCCGAGGGGACCGCCGGCTTCCAGGGACGATCCACATGCAAACCTTCATGTTCTACTTGCTGGCCGTGGTGGCGGTCGCATCGGCGATCATGGTGATCACACGCCGACAGCCGGTGTACAGCGTGCTGTACCTGGTGCTGACCTTCTTCTGCGTGGCGGCGTTCTACGTGATGCTCGGCGCGCAGTTCCTGGCGGCGATACAGATCATCGTGTACGCCGGCGCCATCATGGTATTGTTCCTGTTCGTGGTGATGATGCTGAACCTGCGCGAACCGGAGGAGATGGAAGGGCGTACGGTCTGGCCGGCGTTCGGCGCGATCGTCGGCGTCGGGCTTGGCCTGGTGCTGCTCGCCTATCTCTTCGGCGGTGAGGGACGGTTGCCGATGGTACAGGATTACACGCAATCCTATGCGCTCGGTCGGCCGGACTCGATGGGGCGCAGCCTCTTCACCGAATTTGTGCTGCCGTTTGAAATCGCGGGCGTGCTGCTGCTGGCGGCCGTGGTCGGGGCGGTGGCACTGGCCAAACGAGACAGGGGCTGATCATGACCGTGACCTTGACGCACTACCTGTTTCTCGCCATGACGCTGTTCACCATCGGTGTGATCGGCGTGCTCACACGGCGCAACATCCTGATCATCCTGATGTCGGTGGAGTTGATGCTGAATTCCGCCAACCTCACGCTGGTCGCTTTCAGTCACTACCTGGCGGATGCGACCGGGATGATTTTCGTGCTGTTCACGATGACCGTGGCAGCCGCCGAGGTCGGTGTGGGCCTGGCGATTGTTGTGACCATTTTCCGCAATCGTGAAACGATCGATGTCGGGAAAATGGAGCTTCTCAAGCATTGACATTTCGAGCGTTGCCCTGTCCGTGTGACGGGGCGGTGGTCTTGGACAAGGTCCGCCGGCATGGCGGACGCACAGGGAGGTAGGCCGTGGCATACGCGCCTCTTCTAATCCTGTTCCCCCTGATCGGGGTCATCATCAACGGCATCTTCGGTCGCTTCCTGCCGGAAAAGGCTGTCGGTTGGTTCGCATCGCTGCTGGTGGGCGCTTCCTTCGTCGTCGCGATTTC